>JAFAKB010000079.1 GCA_019235885.1 Candidatus Eremiobacterota bacterium
GTGTAGGTGTGGACGAAGTCGACGATCCGCGTCCACGCAGGCACGTGCTCGTCGCGGTACATCCCGGCGCAGCCCGGCGAGATGCGCCCTTCCGGCGCGACGCAAGTCATCTCCGTGAAGACGAGCCCCGCGCCGCCCTGCGCGCGCGCCCCCAGATGCACGAGGTAGAAGTCGTTCGGCAGCCCGTCGACGCAGCTGTACATCGCCATCGGCGAGACGACGACGCGGTTCGCCAACTCGAGCTCGCGCAGCTTGAACGGCGCGAACATCGGCGGCACCGGCTTGGCGGTTCCGGCGCGCTGCGAGAGCCAGGCCTCGATGTTCGCGATGTACTCCCGGTCGCGCAGGCGCAGGTTGTCGTGGGTGAGCCGCTGGCTGCGGGTGAGCAGGCTGTACGCGAACTGCTCCGGCTCGAGGCTCGCATAACGCGCGACGTTCTCGAACCATTCGGTGCTGTTGCGCGCGGCGTTCTGCAGCCGAAGGACCTCGATCCGCCGCTCCGCCTCGTATTCTTCGAATGCGCGCGACAACTCAGGGTTGCGGCGCAGCGCGGCCGCAAGCGCGATCGCGTCTTCGAGCGCGAGCTTCGTCCCCGAGCCGATCGAGAAGTGCGCGGTGTGCGCGGCGTCGCCGATCAGCACGCGGTTGCCGTCGTACCAGCGCGCGTTGTTGACCTGCACGAACGAGATCCACGGGTTCGCCAAGTGCGCCGCGTTGCTCATCAGCCGGTGGCCGCCGAGATAGCGCGCGAAGAGCCGCTCGCAGAACGCGATCGACTCCTCGGTGCTCGCGGTGTCGAGCCCGGCCGCGCGCCAGGTCTCCTCGCGGCACTCGACGATCACCGTGCCCGTGTCGGCGTCGAACTGGTAAGCGTGGACCTGGAACCAGCCGTGCGGCGTCTCCTCAAACGCGAAGGTGAACGCGTCGAAGCGCTGGTGCGTGCCGAGCCAGACGTAGCGGTTGCGGCGGTTCTCGAGCGTCGTCCCGAAGGCGGCGGCGTACTTGCGCCGGGTCGGCGAGTTCGCGCCGTCGCCGATCACGATCACGTCGGCGTCGGGATAGTCTTCGTCGTTCGCCTCGACCTCGAACCGCAGCTCGACGCCGAGCGTGGCGGCGCGCTCCTGCAGGATCTGCAGCAGCTTCTTGCGCGCGATCCCGGCGAACCCCTGACCGCCGGCCCGAATGGTGCGGCCGCGGTAGTGCACGTCGATGTCGTCCCAGTGGACGAAGCTCGCGACGATGCGCTCGTATGTCGGCGGATCGGCGGCGGCGATGTTCCCCAGCGTCTGATCCGAAAAGACGACGCCCCAGCCGAACGTGTCGGTGGGGCGGTTCCGCTCGAGGACGACGATCTCGGCGTCCGGCCGCGCGGACTTCATGACGATCGAGAAAAACAGGCCGGCCGGCCCGCCGCCGATGCAAACGATTCGCACAACGCCCCCAGCTAAAAACTTGCGGCGTAGATAGTTTATACCTAAACTAAATGCGTGTCAACGGCGGCGGGCGGGGCGGACGCCGCGGCTAGCCGTGCCCGTACGCCTCGAGGCCGGCTCTCAGGTCGTCCGCGTTCATGACCGGCTGGAGCTCGACGCTCGCCTCCAGCACGTGGAACATCGGCTCGAAGAACGGCGGCATCTCCGCGGGACTCTTCATGTCGAAGATGATGTACGCAGTGCGCCGTCCGTCCCGCACGCCGAAATAGGCGGCTTCCGGCTTGAGGCTCTCGAGCGTAGCCGACATGACTTTCGTCAGCTCACCGCTCTTGATCGCGGCGTTGGCGGCGGCGGTGTCGAGCGCTATGGTGGCCAGGGTGCGCATGTCGATAGTTTCCTTTCGAAAGCGGATGGTCGCGGCCTCACCCGGCCGGCTCTCACGAGGACCGGACCAGCATAGCAGCCGAATCCGGCTCCGCACCAGAGCCGGATTACTCAGGCCGCCGCACGCTCTTACTCAGACTGCGAAGCCGGCAGTGGCGCCCAGCGGCCCAGAACGGTCGCCACGCGTTCCCTGAGGAAAGGGTTCGCCGCTATCCCACGTAGCATGGAACATACGTCAGTGCACGAGCGCTCCTGCACGGGGGAAATGCAATCAGCTATGTCGAATTCAGCATTCATGGCTGACGCGCCACGCTCGTACGCCGTGATCCTCGAACCGGAGGCAGAAGGCGGCTTCTCGGTAATCATCCCTGCCCTTCCCGAAGCACACACGCAAGGCGAAACTATCGAAGAGTGCCTCGCAAACGCCCGCGAGGTTATCGCGCTCGTCCTTGAAGTCCGCGCGATGCGCGGCGAAGAGATCCCGCCCAGTGACGTCGGCGCACGCTTTGAGCGAGTCGAAGTCTCGACCCCGGCAGCGTAATACCGATATGAAGGTCCAGCTTCCCAGGTATGAGTTCGAAGCTGCCGGTGGTAACGGCCGGCATAATGCTGCGCGCCTTGAAGCGAGCCGGCTTCGTTCTGATTCGGACCCGCGGGTCGCACTTTTTCTTAGCTCATAAGGACGGTCGCAAGACGTCCGTACCGGTTCACGCTGGGACGACCATAAAGCCGGGGACACTCAAGGGAATCCTCGAAGACATCAATTGGTCGAACGACGAACTTCGCCGTCGCCTCTGATGAGCATGACGGGAACACCGACGCGACTACGAGGGCCGGAAGCCGGAGGTTAGGCGCGTAGACCCGAACTTCCACCCATCTGCGTGAGCCGGAGCCCGGAAAGACATAGCAGCTTGCAAGAATTTGTGATCGCACAAGTTGGTGGTCGTCTGAAGGAGCTTCGCAAGCGCATAAACGCCGTGGACATGACGGATCCACAAGCGATCGATTCAGTTATCGCGGACGTGTCCGAGCAAATCGCTGACTATGATCCAGACGACGTCCCGTTTACGGGTCTTACACTGACACGTGACATTTGCGACGAAGATTTACAGTTGTTGCGGGAAGCGAACGCGAAACTTCAATCGACAAGAGACGCACTTGATACGGCAGGTGAGCTAGGCGACGCGGAGCGTCAGGCCATCGCGCGCGCTCTAGAGCTACTACGGATAATTGAGCAGTACATTCGCCTCGTGCCGTATCTCATCATGGAAAGCATTCTCGAGAGCCTTTCGAAGATGAGCGTCGAGCCCGGCTCTCCAGGTGTCAACCAAGCCGTGGAGACGCTCAAGAAGTTGGATGTATTTGACCGCAGGGAAGCGGAGCATCTTGCGCATTTTATGACGACGCTCGACCCTTTGGGAATCTTCCTGCGTGGATTTGTGCTTATTGAAGCGTCCCTCAACAGATGCTTTCAGGAGTTTCTTGCGAGGCCGCTGAACCTATATGCGGAACTCGACCTTTATATTAGCGGCAAAATAAAACTGGCCTACGCGCTAGGCTTTCTGAACGCCGAGGAGAGAGAACTTCTTAGCGCACTCAACAAAGAACGGAATAAGCTCGTACATGAAAAACGAGTCCGCGAAGCGCGTGCCTCGTTATATGTTTACTGCGGTCGAAGAGCGCAAGCTATGGGAGGCGTTTACTGCGGTTACTTCCATTTCGGGCCCATGGACGGAATACGACGCGTCAGCACTTCCAAACAATCTGAAGACGATGTTGACTGCCGTCTGGTTCTTGCTGAACGGTCGCCGGAATCAGTTGCAGCGTCTTAAGCTACAGCCCCTCGACGAGGCTTTGCGCCAAAATAAGTTAGAGCGACGGGCCGTCGGAGCGTTCGCGATGCTGACATTTAAGGCTACTCCTGTCATTGCTTCGGCGCTCGATTCGTCACCCACAAACGCGGACAATGGCGATCCAGAAGATTAGCGCTGAAGCGCGGCGCCGTCATGAATATAATCTCCGTTTTAGAGCCGTCGCTATCCCGCGATCGCGTTGCGCCCCGCCGCTTTGGCTTGGTAGCACGCCGCGTCCGCTTCCGCGAGCGCTTGCGCGCCGCTCGGCGTGTCGGCTTCGATCGGCGCCAGGCCGATCGAGACGCCGACGTCGAGCATCTCGCCGCCGTGCTCGATGCGATACTCTTCCACGGCGGCGCGGATCTTCTCGGCGACTCGGCGGGCGTCACTCAGGCGGCAGTTGGCGAGCAGCAGCGCGAACTCGTCGCCGCCGATCCGCGCCAGCACGTCGCCGCCGCGCACGACGCCGGCCATGACCGCGCCGATCTCGCGCAAGAGCCGGTCGCCGGCGGCGTGGCCGAACCGGTCGTTCACCACCTTGAAGCGGTCGAGATCGAGAAAGCCGACGGCGTGGTGCTCGCCGCGCTCGCGCGCGCCCTCGACCGCCTCGTCGAGCCGCACCGCGAACGCGCGCCGGTTCTGCAAGCCCGTCAGCGGATCGTGCGAGGCCTCGAACGTGAGCCGCATCGCGAGCCGGTGCTCCGCGGTGACGTCGCGCAGGACGACGATCGTTCCGCCCTCCTCGGTGTCGATCTGCGACGCAACGTAGGCCACGTCGACGATCCCTTTCGCGGTGCGCAAGTGTCCGGCACCGCGCTGCACGGTTTCTCCGGGCGGAAGCGTGACGACGTCGACCGGGTTCGCCTCGTCGTCGACCAGCCGCAGCACCTCGGAGACGTGCGCGCCGTACGCTTCGATCATCGCGATGCCGAGCAGCCGCTGCGCCGCCGCGTTGACGAACTCGACGCGGCCGTCGGCGAGCACGGTGACGACCGCCTCCGCCATCGCCGCGAGCGTCGTCTGCAGCTTGCGCTTTTCGCCGGCCAGCGCGTCTTCGAACTGCTTGCGCGAGGTGACGTCGCGAAACGTCACCACGTGATGCACCGTCGTCCCTTCGAGCCGCACCGGCGTCGAGTTGACCTCGGTCCAAAGCGGCGCGCGGTCCTTGGCGTACAGCATCACGACGGCCCGCGCCGGAACGCGGTCGGCGACCCGCGCGCGCAGCCAGAGCATGCGCGGCTGATCGGTCAGCGGTCCCCACAGCACGTCGGCGCTGCGGCCGACCAGCTCGCGCGCGGTGAAGCCGAACAGCTGCGTGAAGGTCGAGTTCGCGTGCAGAAAATGCGACGGACCGCTCCCGTCCGCGGGCGTCCCCAGGATCGCGATCGCCTCGCTGAGCTGCTCGACGCTCTCCGTCAGCCGCTCGATCGCCCCGGACGCTTCGCTCACCCGGTCGCTCGGATCGCAGGTCGCGCCGACTTCCGCGGCGAGTGCGGTCAGCGTCACGTCGTCGGGGTCGGTGCTGGGCGCGATCAGCAGCAGCTCGCCGGGCTGTCCGTCGCGCAGGATGGTCGGAAAGCTGCGAAACGACCACGCGCCCCGCGGGCCGGCGCGCCGCGCGACGCGCAGCAGCGCCGTCGCGGAGAGTGCGTCGCAGCCCCAGGCCGCGACCGGCGCCTCGTCGGCGGGGCTGGCGACGAGCGCTGCCGAGGCGCCCGCGATGCGGGCGGCGATCCGGAGCAGCGCCGTGGTGGCCTCCATCTGCTCAGTATATCGGGGTCAGCGCCCGGCCGGAACGCACGAACGGACGCCTGTGCGCGCCGTCGCGCTTCCCGCAGCAGGCGAATGCCACCCCTATAGCACAAGTCGAGCGTACGAGGTACATCGCCATGTCTGTGACCCAGATCGTCGTGCTGATGCTGGAGAACCGCGCGTTCGACCACCTGGTCGGCTTCATGAAGTCGCCCGCCTTCCCGATCCGCGGGCTGGACGGGACCGAGCAGAACTACCCCGATCCGCTCGGACCGTCCGGGACGCCCGTCCGGGTCACGCCGGACGCGCCGTACGTGCCCGATCTCGATCCCGGCCCCGACCACGCCTTCCCGAACGTCGCCATGCAACTCCACGGCGCCGTTCCGTCACCGGAGCCGAGCAAAGGCAGCAACGTCGGGTTCGTCAAGGACTATTCGAACGTCCGCAACGTCACCGAGCCCGGTCACGTGATGCGCTGCTTCGGCGACGGCCGGCTGCCGGTGATCGGCACGCTCGCGAAGGAGTTCGCGATCTGCGACAACTGGTTCTCCTCGATGCCGGGCGGGACGTGGCCGAACCGCTTCTTCGTCCACTGCGCGACCTCGGGCGGCTACATCGACAACGCGATCCGCAACTACCCGATGCGCACGCTCTACCAGAACCTCACCGCCAAGGGGATCAACTGGCGGATCTACTATCACGACTTTCCGCAGTCGCTCGCGCTGGCGAACCAGCGGCAGTACTTCCGCACCAAGTACGAGCTGTACGGCCAGGCGTTCGTGCGCGACTGCCAAAACGGCAACCTGCCGCAGTACAGCTTCATCGAACCGCGCTACTTCAACGAGTTCGGCGCGCGCGCGAACGACATGCACCCGATCCACGGCGTCGTCAACGGCGAGCTGCTGGTCGCCGAAGTGTACGAAGCGCTTCGCGCGTCGAAGCAGTGGGAGACGACGCTGCTCGTCGTGACCTGGGACGAGCACGGCGGGTTCTACGACCACGTCCCGCCGCCGGCCGCGACGCCGCCCGACAACGCGACGCAGTTCTTCGACTTCGCCTCGTACGGCGTGCGCGTCCCGGCCATCGTCGTCTCGCCGCTGATCCCGAAGAACAAGATCGACTCGACGCTGTACGATCACACCTCGATCCCCGCGACCGCGAAGGTGCTCTTCGATCTGCCGGGATTTCTCACCGCGCGCGACGCGGCCGCGAACACGCTAGAGCAGTTGTGCTCGCTGCAGCAGCCGCGCGACGACACGCCGGCGACGCTGCCGCGGCCGAGCGTCGAGCCGGCGCTGCTCGCCGCTGCGCCGGCCGTTCCGCAGCCGACGAACGACCTTGAAGACGATCTGCTTGCGCTTTCGCGTCAGCTCGGCCTGCCGGGCGCGGAGCTCATGCAAGTGCGCGCGATGGCGCCCGCGGCGACGGAGGATCAAGCCGCGGCCGAGGTGCGCGCGCACCTGGCCGCGTTCGCGGCTACTGCGCCGCCGTAGCGGAGGGGGCGGCGAGCGCCCAGGTGATCGGCGCGGTGCGCTCGTTGCGCGTGACGAGGCCGCGCGCGCGCAGGTGCTCCAAGTGGGCGAGCGTCTCGGCGACCGCGAACTGCCGGTATCCGTTGGGAAGCTGGTCGAAGCGGTCGCCGCGGCGGCGCCAGCGCAACGCGCTCGCGACCGTGGTCGCGCTCGACGGTCCGGCGTCGAGCGCGCGCAATACGTCGCGCTCGCGCGCCGCCTCGTGCGCGAGCAGCTCTTCGACGCGCCGCGCGAGGTCGGGGAACGCCTCGCCGTGCGCCGGCAGCACGCCGCTCGTCTCGAGCGCGCCGACCGCGCGCAGCGAGGCGACGTACTCGCCCATCGGATCGCGGCCGCGGTCGTGCCACAGCCCGACGTGCGGTGTCACCGGATCGAGCACGTGATCGCCGGTGAACGTCCGCCCGGAAACCGTGTCGACGAAGCAGAGGTGACCCGGCGAATGTCCCGGCGTCCACATCGCGCGCAGGCGGCCGACCCGCTCGCCGTCTTCCAGCAGACGCGTCGGCTCGGCGACGTCGTAGCGCTCGTAGTCGGGGTCGTCGTCCTCCGGTTCGACCGGCAGCCCGTTGCGCGCCAGCCACGAGTCGACGATCGCGTCGTCGTCGCCTTCGGCCGCACGGATCTGCACGATCTGCCAGTCGCGCGGGTGCATCCCGAGCTCCGGTACCCCCGCGGCCCGCAGCGTCCCGGCCAGCCCGTAGTGGTCCATGTGGAAATGGGTCACCAGCAGCCGGCGCACGTCGCGCAGCGCGTAGCCGCAGCGCGCCAGCCCGTCTTCGAGCGCGGCCAGGACGTCGGCGCCCTTCCAGCCGCAGTCGATCAGCGTCAGACCGCCCTCGTCCTTGAGAAGGTAGCCGTTCACGTAGCGCATCGGGTTGCCGGCCATCGGCAGGCGGATCTGCACGATCCCCTCGCCGATCGTGGTGGGACGCTGAAGCTCCAGCGGAATCGACACGGCTCCCCCGTTCGCATGAAAGGCGCGAGCCTCCCCGGAATCCATCGGGCTTGCAGACCAGCCGCCGCGCGAGGGGAGCTCGATTGAACCAACGCCATTTCCCGTTCTGGCCGAAGCGGCGGCCGCGCGAGTTTCCCGTCCCGGCGACGAACCTCGCGCACAACCTGGCCACCTCGGCGGCGCGCTTTCCGAACCACCCCGCGATCGTCTACTACGACACGCCGATCGCGTACGCGCGGCTCTGGCGCGAGGTCGAAGCGCTCGCCGGCCACCTCGAGCACCGCGCCGGCGTGCGCCCCGGCGAGCGCGTGCTGCTGCTCATGCAGAACTCGCCGCAGTTCGTGATCGCGTACTACGCGATCTTGCGCGCGAACGCGATCGTCGTTCCGCTGAACACGATGCTGGTCGCCGAAGAGCTGCGGACGTATCTCGACGACAGCGGCGCGACGGTCGCGC
Organism: Candidatus Eremiobacterota bacterium; assembly: GCA_019235885.1. GTDB lineage: Bacteria > Vulcanimicrobiota > Vulcanimicrobiia > Vulcanimicrobiales > Vulcanimicrobiaceae > Vulcanimicrobium. The sequence continues at coordinate 8,366 of JAFAKB010000079.1, forward strand.
TGACGGGTCAGGAGCTCGCGCCGCGCCTGCAAGCGTACGTGCCGCAGCCGCTGCGCCACGTCGTCGTCGCCGCGTACTCGGACTACGTCGAGCGCGAGACGAAGGTCGCGCTGCCGCCGGCGGTCGCCGCGCCGCGCGCAAGCGTTGAAGGCGAAGGGTTCGTCGCGTGGGGCGACGCGCTCGCCGGCGCGCCGCCGCCGAGCCCGACGAGCGCCGCGGCCGACGACATGGCCCTTTTGCCGTACACCTCCGGCACGACCGGGCGCCCGAAGGGCTGCGTCCACACGCACCGTTCGATGCAGACGACCGCGTGGGCGACGCCGATGTGGAGCGGTGCGAACATGCCGGGCGGGCGGGTTCTCTCCGTGCTGCCGTACTTCCACGTGACCGGGATGACCGGCGACATGAACGCGACGCTGTGCAACGGCGGAACGATCGTGATGCTGACGCGCTGGGATCCCGCCACCGCGCAGGCGCTGATCGAGCGCTACGAGTGCACCGGGATGACCGCGATCAGCACGATGATCGTCGACTTGCTCTCGCATCCGGGCTACCGCTCCGAAGCGCTGCGCTCGCTGATGGCGCTCGGCGGCGGCGGCGCGCCGCTCCCCGCCGCGGTCGGCCGCGAGGTGACCGAACGGCTGGGCCTGAGCTACATGGAAGGCTACGGGCTCACCGAGACGATCGCGATGACGCACGCGAACCCGCCCGACCGCACGAAGCTGCAGTGCTTGGGGATCCCGACGTTCGGCGTCGACTCGCGCGTCCTCGATCCCGACTCGCTGCGCGAGCTGGGGCCGAACGAGACCGGCGAGATCGTGATCAGCGGCGCGCAGGTGATGCGCGGGTACTGGCGCCAGCCGGAAGCGACCACGGAGGCGTTCGTCGAGCACGACGGCAAGAAGTTCTTCCGCACCGGCGATCTCGGCTACATCGACGACGAGGGATACTTCTTCTTGGTCGACCGCGTGAAGCGAATGATCAACGCTGCCGGCTTCAAGGTGTGGCCTGCGGAAGTGGAAACGAAGCTGTTCGCGCACCCGGCGATCAAAGAAGCCTGCGTGATCGCCTCGCTCGACCCGCGCAAAGGCGAGCAGGTGAAAGCGGTCGTCGTGCTGTACGAGGGCACGCAGGCGAGCGCCGAAGAGATCATGAGCTGGGCGCGCGAGCACATGGCCGCGTACAAGGTGCCGAGCGAGATCGAGTTCGCCGACTCGCTACCGCGCTCGGCGACCGGCAAAGTTCAGTGGCGCGCGCTGCAGGAAGAGGAGCAGCGCCGCGGTCAGGCGGCGGCGGTGCGGTAGCGGCGGCGGCCGATCGGGTCCGGCCGGTCGGCGTCGTTGCCTTTGGCGAGCTCGTCGATTCCGCCGAGCGCGGCTTCGATGCGCTCGCCCGACGCGAGGGCGTTGTGCACGTGGTCGCGGCGAATCGCGACCGCTTGCAAGTCGACGTTGCCGTGCGCGTCGTGGACTTTCGTTCCGAAGCGGATCGCGATCCCGACCAGCGCGTTGTAATGCTCGAGCAGCTTCGCCTCGGGCGCAGGCCGCTTCGCGGCGAGCTCTTTGAGCGCGGCGCGCATCTCGGCCAGCCCGAAGTTCTCGTCGTCGCCGGAGAGATGGTCCAGATCGAGGCGCAGCAGCGTGTTCATGTTCGCCACCAGCAGCCAGGCGGCGACGCGGTCGGCGTCGCGGCGCAGCCCGCTCCAATACATCACCCCGGCCGCGATCAAGCCGCCCAGGCACAGGGCGAGAAAGTCCATGACCACCGCTCGCGTCCTCCGTGCAGAAACTCCGTACCCTCGGTGATCGGCAAGCCGGGCGGGCCGCTTGAGCCCCGTTCGCCTCAGCGGCCGCGCGGCGCCGCGGTCAGTCGTCGTCCGGCGGCGAGGTGTCGTCCAGCATCGCCGCCGTCAGCCCCGGCGCGTTGACCGCGATCGAGGTGAACGCGCGCGGCGGCTTGCTCAAATCGAAGAACGCGGTGAGGTCGCCGCTCGCGCGCCGGTCGGCGAAGTTCAGCGCGCCTTCGTCGATGCCGTAGTTGTGCTCGATGAAGCGCAAGACGGTGCCGAAGTCGTGGTGCACGTTGTTGACGTAGCCGCGCGGCGTGTACGCCGAGACGACGAGCAGCGGAACGCGAAAGCCGTACTGGTAGTCGCCCTGCGGCGGAGCCAAGAACGTGGGCGGGACGTGGTCGTACCAGCCGCCCCAGTCGTCCCAGGTGATGAGAATCGCCGTGTCTTCCCAGTAGCCTTTGCCGCTGTCGCACTTCGTGCTGTTGCCGACGGCGTTCACGATCGAGGCGACCCACGCCGGGCCGCCGTTCGCGCTTTTCAGGCCGGCGTGATCGGAGTAGCGCGCGGCCGGGATCACCCAGCTCACCGAACGCAAGTTGCAGGCCGCGATGTCGGTGAGCACGTCCTTCGGCTCGAAGTCGAGATGGTCGTTCCAGATCGCGCCCGAGCACGTGCCGCCCGGCGCCGTCGGCAGGCACAGGTGCTTGATCGAGTTGGGCGCGGTCCAAATCGTGCCGGGCGCGGGCGCATAATACCGCCACGTCACCGAGCTGTCGAACAGATCGACGAGCGTGCGGTGCTCGAAGCACGGATAGAGTTTGCTTTCCTTCCCGCCCGGGCTGATCACGAAGGTGTTGGTCGTCTCGGGCGCGGCGCAACCCGCGGTCTTGTTGAAACCGCCGACGCCGCCCGTGCCGACGAGGTTCTCCGACACGAAGATTCCGCCGTCGTCGTCGGTCGCGCTCGGCGCGGAGGTCCCTCCGAACAAGAACTGGTGCGCGGGATAGCTCGGTCCCTGATTCGTCTGGAACATCGCGTTCGCCCAGCCGTACTGCGTCGCGAGCTCGAGATACGGCTTGAGGGTGCCGTTGGTGTAGTTGACGTAGTGCCACTGCGCGTCGGGCGCGCACGTCTTGCAGCCGGAGCGGCCGTCCATCAGGCACGTCCGCGGCGTCCCGGTCTTCAGGTCGCACTGCCGCAGCCATCCCGCGTGCGAATGATCCAAATCGTCGGTGTGGGCGAGCGTCACGGCCGAGGGCTGGATGACGCCGCCGGGCGCGAACTTGTCCGCCCAGTTCTTCGTCTGGATGTCGTACTTCCCGCCCGCGTCGCAGCTCTTCGCGGTGCCGTACGGCGGGTGGCACAAGCCTTGGAAGAGATTGTCCGGCGTGCGGTTCTCTTGGACGATGACGATGACGTGCTTGAACGCCGGGCTCGCCGCCCGAACCGGCGCCGTCCCGGGCCGCAGCAGCGCGCCGACCAACACCGCGGAAACCAACACCGCCGTGAGGGCGGCGACGACGCGCGCTTTGTGCACCGGCATGGCTCGTTGCTCCGATCGAATGCGTAGCAAACCCGCAGCACAAAAGAGGTTCTTGTGCGCTGCTTACGCCTCGATGCTTAAAGCAAGCTGTGATACGCCGTCTCCCGGCGTGCCTAGCGGAGCCGCGTGCTCGCGTTTCGCTACGCGTGCGTGAAGAACGGGGTTCCGACGACGCCGTTGATGACGAACTGCACGGCGAGCGCGGCGAGGATGATCCCGAGCAGCCGCGTGACGACGTGAATCCCGGTCGGGCGGATGATGCGCTGCAAGTGCGGCGCGGCGCTCATGCACAGCCATGTCGCCAGCAGCGCGGTGGCGTAGGCGGCGAAGACGATGAGGATCCGCAGCCGGTCGCCGCGCGTCTCGCCGGCCAGGAGCAAGACGGTGGCGATCGTGCCGGGCCCTGCGATCATCGGGATCGCGAGCGGGAACACGGCCGGGTTGTCGGTGTCGCGCGCCTCGCGGGTCTCTTCCTTCGTCTGCTTGGCGCCGGTCGGCCGCGCGAAGAGCATGTCGATCGCGATCAGGAAGAGCAAGATCCCGCCGGCGATCGTGAACGCCGGCAGCGTGATGCCGAGATACGCGAGCACGTCGCGCCCGATGAGTCCCATGACCAGGACCACGCCCGCGGCGACGACGACCGCCTCGTTGATGATCCGCTGCCGGCGTTGCGGCGTGGAAGCCGTCGCGACGATCGTCAGCGGGATCATCCCGACCGGATCGATGATCGTGATAGCCGTCGCGAACGCGGTCGCGGCAAACTGAACGTCCGGCAGCACCCCGCGCCGTTCTCACCTCGCAAGGCGCGCCTCCTGCCCGCGCGCGTTACCCCGGGCCCGGCCTCACGCGTTTCGTAACATCTCGGAAACGGTGCAGGTCGCGCGGCCCGATACGCTCGGGCCGATGCGCACACGACCTGCCGTCGACGCGAGCCCCGAAGCGCGGGCCGCGATCGACTCCGTCCTCGACCGCTTCGGATCCGGCGCCCTGCGGCTCGCCGCAAGCTCGGGCGTTCGGCTGATCCATCTGCGCGGCCGCGAAGCCTTTCGCGACCGCTCGCGCGCGCTTCGCAGGCTCGCCGGCGGCGTCGACGACTGGCCGGTTCCGCCGGCCGGATTGTTCGTCGTCGAAGAACGCGCAGTCTACCTGCGCTCGACCTCGCCGATGACGGTCGCCCACGAGTTCGCGCACGCGCTCGACTGCGCGCTCGGCGGGGGCGTCTACTTGAGCAGCGTCGATCCCCGCGTGCGCCGTGCATTCAAGGGCGCGCGCGCCTTCATTACCCCGTACGCCGCCTCGGGCCTCGACGAGTACTTCGCAGAATGCCTGCGCGCGTGGGTCGAAGCGAACGATCCGCGCTCACCGTGGCCGCGAGCAACGCGCGCCCGCCTGCGCGCGCTCGACGCGCCGATGGCGGCGATTCTTGAGAGCCTCTTCGTCTACGACCTCGCCGCTTGAGAACCGCCGGACCGATGAATGACGACCGCGCCATCGCCGACTACTCGCGCGCCGAGTTCGACGCGTTGCGCAGCCGGCTCATGGATGCTCGCGACACGCTGCGCGCCGGAAACCGGCTGCTCCAGTCGGTAGCTCGTGCCTACTACGTCGTGTACGTGACGGCCTCGTATGCCGCAGGGAAGCACGGGGTTAAAGCGACTCACTGGCGCGGTCGGAAGGAGATCGTCGATCAGAAATTCAGCCCATAACGAGTTCGTCGACGTTGTCTGGGCGCTGTATACCGGCAACAAGCGTGGTAACGTGCAACATCCCGGTGGTTCACCTGGACCAACGTCGGCACACTACAACGGGACAGAGGCATACCAACAAGCCAACAAGCTTTACCACATACGGGTCGAGGCCGACTATGGTGCAAGTCCCTGTGTGGAACCCTACACAAGGGACAGAATCGACGAGCTGCTAAAGACAGCAACGAAACTTACGGAGGATCTGGAGCGCCTGCTATGTTCGTACCCGTAACGAATCCGGAAGCCGTCGCCGAAGTCGCAGAAAAAACCACCGTGCTCATACGCGCAACCGTCGAGTACATATCTCGGCTTAACGAGATCGCTGACCTCACCACGCTGACAGTCGGCGCCTACGGCTTCGACTATGCCGTGACGGTGCCGGTGAACGAGAAGCTTGCGCTGATTCGGAAGCTGTCCGATCTCACGATGGCAATCGAAGACGAGTTCGAGGTGAAAATCACGACGCATGCGGTCGCCGGCCCACCACGCCGGCCGACACGGCGCGCCCGCGCGTCTTCAAAGAGAACTTGATCAGCCGAAGCGGAACCGCTCCGGCTTGAGCCGTGCCGTCAGGCGGCGGTAGGCGAAGGTGAAGCCGGGCCACAGGGAGACGTTCTTGCCGTTCGCGTCTTGGTACCAGCTCGAACAGCCGGTGGCCCAGACGGTGCCCTTCATCTTCTCTTGCAGGCGCGCGTTGAAGCGGGCTTGCGCTTCCGGCTTCACCTCGACGGTGCTTGCGCGACGGCGCTTCACCTCGTCGAGCGCGCTGAGGATGTAGCGGTACTGCGCTTCCATCATGAAGATCATCGAGTTGTGGCCGAGCCCCGTGTTCGGACCGATCAGGAAGAACAGGTTCGGAAAGCCCGCGACGGTCGTGCCGAGATACGCCGACATCCCTTCGCGCCAAGCGGCGCTCAGCTCGGCGCCGGCGCGCCCGTAGATCCGCACCGGCACGATTCCTTCGCTCGCTTTGAACCCGGTGCCGTAGATCACGACGTCGGCCGGATACTCGCGCCCGTCCGCGTCGACCACTGAATGCTCCCGAACCTCGGCGAGCGGCGTCGTCACCAGCTCGACGTTCTCGCGCTGGATCGCCGGATAGTAGTCGTCGGAGATCAAGATGCGCTTGCAGCCCGCGCGGTATTCCGGCGTCACCTTCCGCCGCAGCTCCGGATCGCGCACCGACCGCTCGATGAACCGGCGAAGCAGCTTTTCGCGCGACTCCAGCACCTTCGGATTCACGACGAACCCGATTGCGCGGATCTCTTGCGTCCAGTACACCGCCTTGCGCACCAGCCACGCGTAGGCCGGCAGCCGGCGCCGCAAGAACCGCCGCACCGGCCCGACGTCCGCGTCGGCGCGCGGGACGATCCACGGCGGCGTGCGCTGCAGGATCGTCAGCCGCGCAACCTGGGGCGCGATCTGCGGAATGAACTGGATCGCGCTCGCGCCCGTGCCGACGACGACCACGTTCTTCCCGCGCAAATCGACGTCGTGCCGCCAGCGCGCCGAATGAAACGCCGCGCCCGCGAACCGCTCGAGCCCCGGAACGTCGGGATATCTCGGCTTGCTGAGCGGCCCCATCGCCGAGATCAGATACCGGCACGTGAGCGTCGCGCCGTCGCCGGTGCGCACTTCCCAGGTTCCGCGCTCTTCGTCGAAGCGCGCCTCGTCGAGGCGCGCGTTGAACCGGAGGTGCGCGCCGAGGCCGTGCTTCGCGCTTACCGCTTTGAGATAGTCCAGCAGCTCGGGCTGGCGCGGATACGTGCGCGTCCAGTCGGCGCGGCATTCGAACGAGTACGAGTACAACATCGACGGGATGTCGCACGCGCAGCCGGGATACGCGTTGTCGCGCCACGTTCCGCCGACTTCGGCGGCTTGTTCCAAGATGACGAACGAGTCGTTGCCGTGCTGCTTGAGCCGGATTCCCATGCCGAGACCGGAAAAGCCGGCACCGGCGATCACGACCTCGGCGTCGAGCACGTCGCGACCGGCGCTACTTCAAGGCGGTGAAAACGTACTCTGCCACATCGTGCAGGTCGCTGCGCGACATCTGCCAGTGCGGCATGACGCGGTTGAGCGGCTTCCCGTCGCTGTCGATTCCTTTCGAGATCGCGCGCTCGAGCAGCGCGACCGTATACGGAGGCTTCATCTGCGTCACCAGCGCCGCGTGCCGCAAGTCGGCGCTGACCGCGTCACCCGGCAGATGAATCCCGCCCGCGCCGTTCACGCGGTGGCACGCGGCGCAGCTCGGACGCAACGGGGGCCGCGCCGCACGCATCTGCTTGCCGTGCAGGTCGCGGCCGGTCAGAAAGATCGCCTTGCCGTTCGCGAGCGAAGAATTGCCCGCCGCGCCGGCGACGGCGGCCAGCGACGCGACGAACGCGCCGGCGAGAAGCAGCGTGGTTCGGATGACCATGCGCTACCGTTCGGGGAGCGCGAGCGCTTACCGCTCCGTCAGGTCTTCGTTCGGCCCGTAGCCGAAGATCGCGCCGAACAGCCCTGCGATCCCGGGTTTGCGCTTGCGGCGGTCGGGACCGCGGCGTTCCACCTCGACCTCGCCGGGCTCGCCCACACGCCGGGGGCCGCGGCGCCGGTCGAAAGCCGGGAACCGCTCCTCGGGGGAGCTCGCGTCCTGGTCAGGCATGGTCGTTCTTACCGTATCGGCGCGCCCGGTGGGTTCTTTAGTATCGTCCCTGAGCGCCCCCGGGATGAGCGAAAGTGTGCGCAACCGTCCCTCCCTGCCGCAAAGACGCGGGCGCGGGACGTTCGCGACGACGCCGCTCTACCCTTGCTTACCCCTTCGGCGGCCGAATGCAAAGGGTGCTCGGTTGCCTTGAGGCGAATGCGGCCGCGGCCGACGGAGGACCCTCATGTCGCGATCGCTGTACGCCGCGCTGCACCGCCGCTTCGGCCCACGGGAGTCGGGAGCCGAGCTTGTCGCTCGCGTCGACGAGCGACGGCTCGACGTCGGCGCACTTCTGGCGCCGCCGCGCGCAACCGCTGGCGGGCCGACGGCAAGCGTGGTCGTGGTCGGCAGCGGCTTCGCCGGCCTCGCCGCGGCTTGGCTGCTCAAGGCGCGGTCGCACGCCGTTACGCTGCTCGAGGCGCGAGACCGCCTCGGCGGCCGCGTGTGGACCCTCCGCAACGAGATCGCACGCGGGCGCTTGATCGAAGGCGGCGCCGAGCTCATCGGCGCCAACCATCGCGCCTGGGTGGAGCTGGCGCGCTATTTCGGGCTCGGGCTCAGCGTCATCACGCCGGAGAGCGAGCTTGCCGCGGCCGGGCTGGAGATGCCGCTCGTCCTAGACGGCCGTCCCATCGCGCCCGGTGAAGCCGAGAAAATCTACGCCGGCATGACGACGGTGTTCCGCCAGATGAGCCGTGACGCCGAAGAGATCACGGATCCGTACCGCCCGTGGACTGCGACGCGCGCGGCCGAATGGGACGCGCTTTCACTCGAGCGGTGGATCGAATCTCGTGACGTCTCCGCGCTCACGAAGCTCGCGCTGCGCGCGCAGTTCGGTAACGACAACGCCGAAAGCCCGAAGAATCAAAGCTACCTCGCGAACCTCGGGCTCGTCGCCGGCGGCGCGATCGGCGACGGCAAAGAGCCGATGGACTTCTGGAACAACTCCGAGACCTTTCGCTGCGTCAGCGGAAACGACTCGCTCGCCGGCGCGCTGCACGACGCCGCCGCCGACCGCGGCGCGAAGCTCGTGCTCGACGCGCCGGTCCGATCGATCCGGATCGACGTGGATGCCGTCACCGTGCAAGCCGACAAAACGTACCTCGCCGATTACGTCGTGCTGGCCGTGCCGCCGAGCACGTGGAACGCGATCGACGTCTCGCCCGCGATCCCGCCGCAGCTCGTGCCGAACATGGGCCCGGCGGTGAAGTACCTCACCGCGCTCGACAAGCGCTTTTGGATCGAGCACGGCAGCGCGCCGAGCGGGCTCTCCGACGAGATCGGGATGATCTGGGAAGGGACCGACAACCAGATCGGCGGCGACGCCTTCGAGGTCTCGCTGTTTGCCGGCGGCGACGCGGCGAACGCCGTGCCGCCGGACGAGCGCGAGCGCCGGCAATACTACGACAAACGGCTCGGTTCGCTTCTGGGCGGCTACGCGCAACATGCGGAGGCGACGCGCTTCATGGACTGGCCGCGCACCGAGTGGACGATGGCCGGTTACTCGTGCCCGCGCCCCGGCCAAGTGACGACGATCGGCCCCTTTCTGGAGTCGTTGTATCACGGCCGCCTGCTGTTCGCCGGCGAGCACGCTTGTCCGCCGTTCTTCGGTTTCATGGAAGGTGCGCTGCAATCCGGATTGCTTGCGGCGCTGCGTGTCGCGCAGCTCGTCGCCGCGCCCCCACTTCAACTCTTCAAGCAAACCGTGACCGCGCCGGCCCCACCGGTCGCGCTGCCGTTCCGCAAGGAGAAGCGAACGACGCCGGTTCCGCTCCGTCACCGCGGCTGATTTCTTAGGTCGCTTCGCGGCGTTCGCTGGAGATCGCCCACACCAGGGCAATGAGCAAGAAGTTCGTCACCAGCGAGCTGCCGCCGTACGAGATGAACGGCAGCGTGATGCCGGTGAGCGGGAAGAGGTGCAGCACGCCGCCGACGATGATCACGATCTGAAAGCCGAACACCGCCGCTAATCCGGTCGCGAGCAACTTCGCGTACAGATCCGGCTGCCGCTGCGCGACGCGCAGCGCGCGCAGCACGACGGCGAGGAAGACGCACAGCAGCACGATCGCCCCGATCGCGCCCCACTCTTCGCCGAACGCCGCGTAGATGTAGTCGGTCGCGACCTCCGGGATGAAGTCCGGCCGTCCCCGTCCGAAGCCGGTGCCGAACAACCCGCCGTTCGCGAGCGAGAACAGCGACTGCACCGCTTGATAGCCGGCCCCCAGCGGATCGTGGAACGGGTCTTTCCACACGGCGATGCGCCGCTCGACGTACGCGTAGTGCGTCGCGGCCCAGAACGCCGCCAGCCCGAACACCACGCTCGCGCCGACGACGAGGTCCACCCGGCGCGTGGCGACGTACAGCATCGCGACGAACGTCGCCAGCAGCAGCGTCGCCATCCCGAGGTCGCGTTCGAAGACGAGGATTCCCATCGAGACGCCCCAGCCGAGAAACAGCGGGCCCAGGTACTTTGCGTTGGCGCGCAGCGACCACGGGCGCGTGCGCGCGATGACGTCGGCGGTCTCGGCGAGATACGACGCCATGAACAGCACGACCAGCAGCTTGATGACCTCGACCGGCTCGAACTGCACCGGGCCGAAGCGAATCCACAAGCGCGCGCCGTTGACTTCTTGGCCGAACAGCGCGAGCGCGACGAACAGCGCGACCGCGCACAGGATCCAGATGTACTTGTAGGCTGCGAGCACGCGGAAGCGCTCGAACGCCGGTCCCGCGGCGACCGCGAGCACGAGCGAGAACGCGAGCCACACGATCTGCTTCTGCGCCAAATCGGGCTGCAGCCGCGCAACGACCGCGAGTCCGACCGCGGCGAGCAGCACCGCCAGCGCGGGGAGCGAGTCGTCGCGCGTCACGCTGAGCGGCCGAATCAGCGGCCACGCCAGCGCGAGCAGCGCGAGCGCGATCGGAAGCCATTCCGGCCGCAGCACGCTGCGCGGGAGAAGCTGCAGCGTCAGCGCGGCGAGGATCAGCGCGACGATCATCGGCGCGCAAGCGCCCAAGCCCTGCGCGAAGCGGAGGGCCCGCCGCGGACGCGCCGCGGTCATAGGCTGAACATGTTGTGCAGGATGAGCAGCGCGACGATCGTCGCGACGAGCACCGCCGCCAGCGCGATCGACGCCTCGCGCACGCGCGGATGCGGCGACGCGCTCTCGCTCGCGACCTCGTTGAACGCGCGCCCGACGATCACCGTCGCGGCGCCGTCGCCGCGAATCCCGGCGATCGCCAGCAGCCGCGCGGTGACGTCTTCCGACGAGGCCGAAGCGCGCAGCGCGTCGGCGATCTCGTCCTCGTCGAGCAGCTCGTGCAGCGCGCCGCTGGCGAGCACCAGCGCGTCGCCGTGCATCAGCCGCAGGTGCGCGAGCGAGGGCTCGAGGCTCGGCTGGGTGCCGAGCGTGCGGGTCAGCAGCCGCAGCGTTCCGTCACCGACCGTGTCGTCGCTGGTCAGCGTGGTGAGCGCGCCGTCGCGGCCGAGGTAGGCGCGCGTCGCGCCGACGTGGCCGACGAAGGCGTGGTCGCCGACGATCAGGGCCGCGGTCAGCGAGGTTCCCGAGGCGACGTAGTCGTCGGTGCTGCCGGAATGGGCGTAGATGCGCGCGTTGGCGGCCGAGAACGCCGCGGAGAGGGCCGTGCGGGGATCGCGGCGCTCGCCGCGGACGCGGCGCTTGAGGTGGTCGCGGACGGCCAACGCGGCGACGGCCGGCGCGGTGCGCTCGCGGATGCGGCCGAAGCCGTGGGCGACGGCAAGCAGGACGATCCCGGGCGCGACGATCTCGGCGACGTATGCTTCGTCGCCGCCGCGCTGGGGAACGCCGGGTCGCGACCCGACCGCTATCTCCATGCTCCGACTCCTCGAAAGACGAGGGCTGCCTCGCCGACGGTCACTTCGTCGTCGATCTGAAGACGCCGCGGCTCGGTGACGGCCTCGCCGTCGACCGCCGTCCCGTTCCGGCTCCCCAGGTCTTCCACGTAGACGCCGTCGTCCCGCATCTCGATTCGCGCATGCAACCGGCTTATCCGCGGATCGTCGAGGCGAAGGTCGGCACTCGGTGCCCTCCCCACTAAGATACGCCTCCCGAAGCGTCTTGTCTTGATCGTTCCCGCATGGGCGACGGTCAGCTCGATCCCGGTCGGGATCGAGGCCTCGATCGCGCGGGCCGGCGGGGCGCCGCGGCGGTCGCGCACGAGGGCGACGTAAGCCGCGAACGCGCATGACAGCCCGAGGGTGAGCAGCCGGGGATCCGTCACGCCGGGTCGACCACCTTGAGCGGCGTGTCGCCGACCGTCAGGGTTTGGCCGCGGTCGAGCCGCGAGCGCCGGACCTGAGCGCCGTCGACGTAGGTGCCGTTCGAGGAGCCGGTGTCCTCGACGCTCCAGCCGCTCCCGTCGGCGACGATCTTGGCGTGATGGCGGGAGGCGCGCGCGTCCCGCACGACCAGCCCGTTGTCGTCGGCGCGCCCGATCGTGAGCCCTTCGGTCAGCGGAACTTTGGTGCCGTCGGGGCGCTCGAGCGCGAGCGCCTGCGCGCGCTCGTCGACGACCGCTTCGATCGCCAGCGAGCCCGAGACGACGTCGGGATCTTCGTCGAGCACCACGCGCGCCGCTTCGGCGCGCTCGCGCGGGAGCGCCTCGCGCAGCATCGCGCTCCAGCGCCCTTCGAGGAAGTCGCGGTCGGCGGTAAACCGCGCGTAGTCGTCGGGATGGACGCGCACCAGGTACAAGTCGCTCGGCGAAGCCTGCGCGGTGGCGACGAGACGGCGCCCGATCTGCGCCGGATCGAGCGCGCTCGGAAAGACGCGCGCGAACGCGTCCTCGACGACGCGCGCGCACGCATGCTCGACCCGAGCGAACACGTTCACGGCTTGCGAATTACCCGAGCGACGAAGAAACCATCGCGCCCCTCGACCCCCGGCGGAACGAGCACGTCGCCCGAGCTGGTGAGAAACGGCGCGTAGCGCGGCGGGATCGTGTCGCGCGAGAAGTCGCGGTGGTTGGTGAGGAACGCGTCGACGATCGCTTCGCCTTCGCGCGGATCGGTCGAGCAGACCGCGTAGACGAGCGCGCCGCCCGGCTTCACGCCGCCGGAGGCGGCCTCGAAGAGCTTGCGCTGAACGTTCGCCATCCGCTCCGGATCGTCGGGCTGCTTGCGCCAGCGCGCTTCCGGCTGGCGGCCCAGGATTCCCAGCCCCGAGCACGGCGCGTCGAGCAGCACCAAGTCCGCGTCCGCGCTGGCGCGCATCGAGGCCGCGTCCGCGGTGACCAGCGCGACCGACGCGATCCCGGCCGCTTCGAGCCGCGCGCGGGTCTGCGCGACCTTTCGCTCGTCGTCGTCGGCCGCGAGCACGGTGGCCTCGTCGCGCGTACGGCTGGCGATCTGCAGCGTCTTGTTGCCGCGCCCGCAGCACAGCTCGACGATGCGCTGACCGGGCTGCGGATCGAGAATGTCGACCGGAAACGCCGCCGCTTCGGCGTGCACGTGCCAGCGGTGGTTCGCCAGCCGTTCGACCTCACCGCCGGGCGCACTCGGATCGACGATCAGCACGTCGTGCGCGAACGGGCTCGGCGTCGATGCGATTCCCGCCTCGGAGAGGGCCTGCTGCGCGTCCTCGCGGGTGACGTTGCGCAGGTCGACGCAGATCGCGCTCGCCGACGGCGCGTTCACGCCGTCGAGGATCGTGCGCAGCCGCTGCTCGCCGAACCGCTCGCGCCAGTGGCTGACCACCCAGCTCGGCAGCGAAGTGCGCGTCGCCAGCTCGACCTCGCGCGGCGGCGCGGTCGCGACGCGCCGCAGCACCGCGTTGACGAGCCCCGCGGTCCCTTTGTGCCCGTACTTGCGCGCCAGTCCGACGCTCTCCGAGACCGCGGCGTACGGTTCGACCCCGCGCATCTCGCGCAGCTGATACGTCCCGAGCCGCAGAATCTCGGCGATCGGCTGCGGCAGCGCCTGCGCGCGGTCGCCGACGTACGGCTGCAGCTCGAAGTCGAGGAAACGCCGCATCTTGATCGCCCCGTACGCGAGCTCGGTCGCGAACGCGCGGTCGCGCGGCGAGAGATTGGTCTTGCGCAGCCGGTAGTCGAGCGACTCGCGCGCCCCGCGCGGATGCGGCCCGAACACGTCGCGACACACTTGCAGCGCGACCTCACGCGCGCTGGGCTGACGGGCGGTCATGGCGACGTCTCAAGATATCGGCGCAAATAAGGCAGAAGATATTCCGGCCCCGTAAGACCTGGATAGCCGATCTTGAATTGGTTGGCACTCATTGGCTTGCTACCGGGCACGACAAGCTCATCGACGCGGACCATACCGTCTCGAGCTTCGATCCAGATGCGGCCTCGGACAAGTACCGGTTGTCCCGGATCGATGACGCCCGACGGCAACAAAGGCGCATCGCTTGAGACGCTTGCCTTCAGAACTTTTACCGGCCCCGCAAAGCTCATTGACGACTTCATGCGGGCTGCCGGTGCTGGCGCCAGAGAACGGATTTTATCGACAATCTCTTTGGCCTTTAAGTCGCCTGAAATGACGAGATCCTCTTTGCGCAGCGGACGCGTCAGAGTCCGAACGATTTCTTCGCCGGTAATTTCCAGCTCATACGCAATCTCGTTTTGCGAGCGGCGCTTGATACATCCCTCCTCGTAACGTTGCAGCGCTTCCACGACCATCTTCGCGCCGCGCTGCGCGAGCCGGTCGTGGAGCTCGCCGTACGTTTCTTCCGGACCGATCGGGGTGCGCTCTTGCAGCAGCACGTCGCCGGTGTCCATGCCGGCGTCCATTGCGATGATCGTCACGCCGGTTTCGGTTCGCCCGTCGCGGATCGCCGACTGGAGCGGCGTCGCGCCGCGGTACAGCGGCAGCAGGCTCGGGTGGACGTTGAACGCGATCGGGACGACGTCGAGCAGTGCTTGCGGCACGATTCTGCCATACGACGCGACGACGAACGCATCCGCGCCGAGCGCCCGCGCTTCGTCCGCGAACGGCTTCAATCGCTCCGGCGTGGAGATGCGCAGCCCGCGCGCTTCGGCGGCGCGCTTCACCGGCGTCGGGGTGAGCTTGTGCCCGCGCCCTGCCGGACGATCCGGCTGCGTCACCACGCCGGCGATGACATGGCGCTCGGCGAGCGCCTCCAGAACCGGGACGGCGAACTCGCTCGTCCCGAAGACGACGAGCTTCAGCGAGTGCCGGCGGTGACCGCCTCGGCCTCCGCGACTTCCTCGTCGGTCTGGGCCGCCCGAATGTTCTTCGCCTTGTCGATGTACAGCACGCCGTTGAGGTGATCCATCTCGTGCTGCAGACAGCGCCCGAAGAGTCCCGTCCCTTCGAGCGTTATTTTCTTGCCGCGCCGGTCGAGCCCGGTGCAGACGACGCGCTCGAAGCGCGTCAGATCGCCGACCATTCCGGGGACCGAGAGACAGCCTTCGACCGACTCGATCTCGCCTTCGGTGACGGTGAACTTCGGGTTGATCACCACGAACGGCCCGTGCGCATCGTCCTCGTCCTGCAGGTGAACGGTGAAGATGCGCTTCGAGATGCCGATCTGCGGCGCGGCCAAACCGATTCCCGGCGCGTCGTACATCGTCTCGAACATGTCGTCGAGGAGCTGCTGAAAGATGGGGTCGGCGATCTCGGCCGGGTCGACCTTCTTCGCGACCTTGCGCAGCGTGGGATGTCCTTCGGTGATGATCTCGCGGATGTACGCCATGACGTGCTCTCAAGTATAACCGGCGGGGGAAGCACCCGGGTTCCCGCGCGATTAGGTCGACAGAAGCGGCCGGTTGCCCTTCCTTTGCCCAGGCGACGCGCCAGCCGTCCGGGCCTTTCGTAAGCGTCTCGTAAGAAGGCCGGGGGTAGGATGGTCCTACGATGCGCGTTTTCGCGGGCGCCCTCCTCGCGGTGCTGGCCGCCGGTCCCGATCCTTCGGGTGCCGGGAACATCGCCGTGACGCTCGACGCTCGCCCGCTCGCCCGTTCGTGCGCAGTCGTCAGCACGGCGACGATCGTCGCCTACGACGCAAGCACCCCGCACGAGGTCTCATACCGCTTCGTGCGCAGCGACGGCAGCGTCTCGCGCACCGGTACGCTCGCCGTGGCGGGCGACGGTGCCGTTGCCCAAGCGGTCCGCGACACGTGGACGCCGCGCGGAACGGCGCCGTGGGTCGCGTTGGAGATCGTCTCCCCCGAACGGCTGCGCTCGCCGCGCCACGCCGTCACGGCGCGCTGCGCCCACGGGGAGATCGCGGCCTCGCACTAGCATAAGCCGGGGATGTCCGCTCCGACGCTGACCGCGCCGCCCGCCCGTCGCGGAATCAGCGCCGATCGCATCGCCGTGCCGTTCTGGAACGGCATCCTCTCCGCGCTCGGCGCGATGGTGATCGGCATCATCGGCATGTTCGTCGCGCTGATCGTGATCATGGTCGCGTTCATGCTGGCGACCGGCCACATGCCCTCGACGAACCCGGGCCACCCGCTCCTCGCCTCAGCCGAGGTGATCGTCTACATCGTCGGCGGCGCGTTCGCGTGGTGGCGCTTGCGCGCGATCGGCCGCAACCCCTTCCGCAGGCTCACCGGCTCCGACGGCCGCGTGCTTCTGATCGGCGTCGGAGCGTTGATCCTCGTCCACGTCGGAACCGCGGTTCAGCTCTATTACACCGGCCAGACGAAGCACGTTCAAACCGGGCTCGAGCACTTCACCGTCGTCAGCAAAGTCCCGGCGGTGACGACGCTCAGCATCGCGCTCGTCGTCGTAGCCACCGTCGTCCTGGCGCCGATCGTCGAAGAGATGATCTTCCGCGCGCTGTTGTTCGGCGCACTTGCGCCGCGCATGGGTGTGCTCGCCGGCGCGCTGCTCACCGCGATATTGTTCGGCGCAACGCACGGCGATCTGGTTCTCTTCCCGACGCTCGCCGCGCTCGGCTTCATCGCCGCACTCGCCTACGCGGCGACCGGAAATCTGTGGGTTTCAATCGCGCTGCACGCACTGAACAACGCGCTCGGCGCAGCAGTCCTGGTCGCCGGCTCGCTTCATCATACATCGCGCTGACCACAGGCACAGCCTCGTCGATCCATCAGGATTACGTCTCTGGCCTAGGACGCTGCGGGTGCGGGGCGCTCGCGCCGCAGGTCGTCGGTGGCCGCGTGCCGCACCGGGGACAGCCACGCGAGCAGGGCGGTCGCGACCGCCCCGCCGATGCACTGCGCGACGATGAACGGTAAGACGTCGGCGGGTCGGATCCCGGCGAACGTGTCCGTGAGCGAGCGCGCGAGCGTGACCGCCGGATTCGCGAACGAGGTCGAGGGCGTGAACCAGTACGCGGCGACGATGTACGCCGCAATAGCGTAGGGGGCGGCGGTCGGGCGCGTGCGCGCAAGTCCCCAAATGACCGCCAACAGCCCGAACGTCGCCACGACCTCGCTCGCGAACAGCGGCGCCCCAGCCCGCACGTGGTGCGACGGATAGAAGGTCGGAACCCCGAACATCCAGTCCGCGAGCGCGACTCCGCCGACGGCCCCTAGAACCTGGGCCGCGACGTACGCGGGAACGCCGCCCCACGCGAGCCCGCCGCGACTCGCATCCGCCAGCGTCACGACCGGATTGAAGTGCGCGCCCGACACCGGACCGAACGCGAGAATGAGAGCGATCAGCGCGCCGCCGGTCGCGAGCGCGTTCGCCAGCAAGGCCAGACCCACGTTGCCGCCGCACAAGCGCTGCGCCATGATGCCGGAGCCCACGATCGCGATGAGCAGCATGGCGGTGCCGACGAGCTCCGCGACGACGGCGCGTGGATTCACCGGCAGACCTCCGCACACCACGCAACGATGCGCGCGGAGATCGCGTCGCGGACTTCGCGCGTGCGGCACAGGCGCTCGTCGGAAGAGCCTGTGAAGGACGACGGGTCGGGGAAACTCCAGTGCAGACGTGTCCCGGTCGTCGGGTAGATGGGACATGCCTCGTCGCTCGCCTCGTCGCACACAGTTACGACATAGTCGTACTCGCGCACGGCGGGGTCGGCGACACTCTTGGTCTCATTTGCCGAGATGTCGTAGCCGATTTCCCGCATCGCGTCGACGACGGTCCGGTTGAGCGTGCCGCGCTCAAGACCGGCGCTGTACGCCGTAAGGGCGCCCGCGCAGCGCGCATTGACGAACGCTTCGGCCATCTGGCTGCGCGCGCTGTTGTGGATGCACACGAATAGAACGCTCTTCGGCGCAGCGCTCATCTCCGCGGCACCTCACGCACCAGGCGCTCGACGATCACACAGTCTCTCCACACGCCGTCGACGCGGCCGTGGCGCTCGTACACGCCGACCTCGCGGAATCCGAACGAAGCACACAGCGCACGACTCGCGACGTTGTCCACGATGATGCGCGAGAGCAGCTTGTGCAGACCGGCTGCCGAGGCACGCTCGAGCAGGGTCGCCAGCGCGAGCCGTCCGGCACCGCGCCGCTGCGCCGCAGGCGCCACGTAGACCGAAAAGTCGGCGACGCCGTCGTAACACGGATGCGGTCGGTACGGCGCCGTGGACGCGAACGCCACGACATCGCCGCCGGCCTGCACCACGACCGCGGGAAAACGGCCGAGGTTCGTGCGCAAGTCCTCGCGTGTCTCCTCCACGGTCGCGATTTCCGTGTCGAAGGAGA
Source organism: Candidatus Eremiobacterota bacterium (assembly GCA_019235885.1). Taxonomy (GTDB): domain Bacteria; phylum Vulcanimicrobiota; class Vulcanimicrobiia; order Vulcanimicrobiales; family Vulcanimicrobiaceae; genus Vulcanimicrobium. Next base: position 26,785 of record JAFAKB010000079.1, read on the forward strand.
CCACACCGGTTCGCGCGGCGTTGTAGATTGCGGTGATCGCGGCGGCGTCCTCGAGTGAGGCGTCCCGGACCGCGAGCGTCATCGCATGTCCGCGAAGCGCCGGCAGAAGCCGCCTTGCGCGCGCAATCGCAAGCAGCGTTCCGTCTCGGCTATGGCGGCCTGCGCCCGCGCGCGGTCCAGCACGACCGCGCGATTGAGCAGAACGCGCAGCCACTCCACGTTCGGCTCGTAACCGAACACCTCTCGGACGAGGAGCAGCAGCCGGCGGAGCGTCCTCAGCGGCAGCACGTCGCGCCGGAGGCGACCGCCGCTTCCGTACGGCAGCACGTCGTTTCCTCGCCGTCGCGCTCGTCGGTGTCCTCGTGGACGATATACATCTCCCAGCGGCGGCCTTCCGGATCCGCGGTCCAAACTTTCGTCTGGTTCGCGTAGCAGCACGTCTCGGCGCGCTCGACGTCGGTCGCGTAGCCGGCGGCCTCAAGGCGGGTAATCTGCTCATCGACGTCGTCCACGGTGTCCACGACGATGCCGAAGTGATGACCGCGCGGCGCTTGCGCCGACGGATCGAGATCGAGCGCCAGCTCGAGACCGGGCTGTTCCGTGACGAACAAAGCGTAATCGCCGAGCCGCTTGGCGGGCGGCGTCCCGAGCAGCGTCGAGTAGAACGCCACGCTCGCGTCGAGGTCGCGCGTGGCGAGGTTCAGGTGCATCTTCATGCGAGGGCGTTCTCCGGGATGACGGAATGCAAGGCGGCGTCGATGCGGGCGCGTGCGTCGTGAGCGAGGCGGTAGTAGACCCACGTGCCGCGGCGCTCGCACGTGACGAGCGCCGCTTCGCGGAGAATCCGAAGATGATGCGAGACGGTGGGCTGGTTGAGCGGCAAGGCGCCGGTGAAGTCGCACACGCAAACTTCGTCGTCCGTACGCGCGAGCGTCGCCAGCATCGCAAGGCGGTGCGGGTCCGCGAGCGCTTTGAACAGCGCGGCGTGGTCGGACCGCTCTCGGCGGTCAACGTTGGCCGGCGGGCAGCACCGCTGCATCGACATACGTCGATATTACCCATATATCGACCCTTGTCAATACTGGCGCGCACCCCCGTACGGAGGATCTGGCCCGCTTGCGACGGTCATCGCTCCCATACTGACCCGCCGCTCTCGATGAACGATTTAACGACGCGCGCCGAAAGCCAACAATATCGTTCCCTCTTGCTGCCAGCTTTTGACAATTTTGCATTTCGCGTGCGGCACAAGCCTTATCCTATGGAGCACGCGGTACCGTTCAAGTCGTGACCACATGATGGAGGCCGTCTCTTTCAAATAACTAATGGCGATCTTGTTCCGGCAAATGTACCGGCGGTGCGTATTGTGTCGACGATTGGTGTGGTCCAGACAATCGCGGCGGTTTCGAGAGCTACGTCACACTCGAACGGTGATCGCGCGGATTCGCAGGAAGCCACCAGGCAAGTCGATTAGTGTCGGCAGGTGTCCAAGAAGCGCGCATAGGGGTTGTGGCGGCGCAGACTTGAGACGTGGGGCACCGTCCCAGCCGTTCACGGTTCTCGCGCGCGAGCACTCGCGAGGAGAATACATGCACACCATCCTGTCGCTGCAGGCACTCGCCGCCGCGCCGTCGCGCACGGGCGAAGGTGAGGAAGACAGCCTGTTCAGCATCGTGAGCCACGCTTGTTCGACGAAGAGCAACACCTGCGTCGATCAGGCCGAAAGCGAGCACTACTTCTAGCCCGCGAAGCGCGAGGGCCGGTGCGCCGGCGCCGGTCCTCGCGCGCACGGTGAACGATGCGAACGCGCCATCACGTCCTCCACCTGCTGACGAACCGCGAGTGGTTCGAGTCGCCGAACACGTACGTCCCTGACGAAGCGTACTACATGGCGCCGGTCCGCGCGCTGCTGCCGGTCGGCTGGGAAAGCCGGCACGAAGGCGTGTGGTTTCACTGCCTGCCGCCCGGTGCGACAATCCCGGTCCAAGGCTGGAAGATCCATCTTTCCGGAACGACGCACACCGCGCAAGCGCTGCTCGCCGCCGTTGTGCCGATCCTGGTTCGCGAGCGCGTGCCGTTCAAGACAGCCGCCGACCGCATCCTGCTCTCGCTGATCAACAGCAAACGCTGGTCGCGCGGCGGCAGCGGCAAGTTCATGACCGTCTACCCGCGCGACGTGGAGCAGTTCACCGCCCTGCTCGCGCAGCTCGACGCGGCGACCAAGGAGTTCGCCGGCCCGTACATCCTCAGCGACCGCCGCTACCGCGACAGCAAGGTCGTCTTCTACCGCTACGGCACGCTGCTGTCGCAGACCGCGCTCGCGGTCGACGGCACGCGCGTCGCGGTGTTCGTCGGCGCCGACGGTGCGCTGTCGACCGACGAGCGCGCGCCGCTGTTCCGGCTGCCGCCGGGGATCGAGGATCCCGTCGCGGCGGAGCCAGCGCCGCGCGCACCCGCCGGCGGCGAGCTGTTCCTGCGCGATGGCCGCTACCGCATCGACGCGCCGCTGGCGTTCTCGAACTCGGGTGGCGTCTACCTCGCCACCGACATGACGACGAACACGACCGTCGTCGTCAAGGAGGCGCGCCCGTACACGAACTGGCTCAACCGCGACGACGATGCGCGGGCGCTGCTGCGCAAGGAGCAGCGCATCCTCACGCTGCTCGCCGACAGCGGCTACACCGCCAAACCGATCGAGCTCTTCGACGAGTGGGAGCACACCTTCGTCGCGCAGGAGCATGTCGCGGGCGTCTCGCTGGCGACGCTCGGCGCGACGCGCTCGGTGCTGCTGCGCACGCGTCCCGCTCCGTCCGACGTCGAAGCGTATCTCGCGCTCACCCGGCGAGTGTTCACCTCACTGCTCGACGCGCTCGAGACGCTCCACGCGGCGAACGTCGTGTTCGGGGACCTCTCGCCGTCGAACGTCCTGTGGCGCGAGGACCTCCGGCGCGTCGCCCTGATCGACTTCGAGGGCGCCTGCGAGATCGGCGTCGACCGCCCGGCAAACTTGACCACGCCTGGCTTCGACGCGCCGGGAATCGGCCCGGTCACCGCCGCCGACGTCGCCGACGACTGGTACGCGTTCGGTGCGCTGCTGTGCGCGTTTCTGATGCCGATCACGCCGTTCTTCTCGCTGGCTCCGGAGCGAGTCGGTGCGATCGTCGAGCGGCTCTGCGCCGCCGCGAGCCTGCCGGGCGAGATCGCCGCGATGATTCGCTCGCTGCTGCGCCCGGAGCGCGAGAACCGCATCGGTCCGGAGCGAATCGCCGCGGCGCTCACCTCACTCGACGCCGGACCGAGCAGCGATACGTCGGTACCGCCGCCGCCCGCCGTGCATCCCGGTCTGCGCGAACGGCTCGCGTCGTACATTCTCGCGAGCGCCGATCCGCAGCGCAGCGACCGGCTCTATCCCGCCGACTTCCGCGTCTTCGACACCAATCCGCTCAGCCTGAGCTACGGCGCCGCCGGCGTGCTCTGCGCGCTGCAGCGCTCCGGCTTCACGCCGCCGGACGAACACGTCGCGTGGCTGCTGCGCGGCGCGATCGCACCGCAGCGCTATCCGCCCGGACTGATGCTCGGCACGAGCGGGATCGCATGGGCGCTGCTAGAGCTCGGCCGCGAGGACGACGCGCGGCGCGTGCTCGCTATCGGACACGACCATCCGCTGCGCGACCGTGGGGCTGGACTCGCCTACGGCAAGGCCGGCTCGGCGCTCGCGAACCTCGCATTCTTCCTCGAATTGCACGACGAGCGCTATCTCGACGAGGCCCGGCGCTGCGGCGACGAGCTGCTGCTCGCAGCGACACACGACGAGCGCGGACTGCACTGGCCGTACGACGGCGACGTGCACTACGGCCTGTATCACGGCGCGAGCGGCGTCGCGCTGCTGCTGACCTATCTCGGCCGCGCGACGAACGAGGATAGGTATCTCGCCGGAGCGCGCGACGCGCTGCGCTTCGATCTCGCGCACGCCGTGCCGACCGAGAACGGGCTCGGCGCGTCGTGGCCGTACCGCGCCGGCTTTCCCGGCGTGTTGCTGCCGTACCGGGCGTACGGCTCGGCCGGGATCGGCGCAGCGCTGCTGCGCGTCGTCCACTTGGGCGGCGCCGACGAATTCACGCCGTGGCTCGACCGCATCTTTGTTGACACGGACCGCGCCTGGTCGGTCACGCCGGGACTGGCGAACGGGCTGGCCGGAATCGCCAGCTTCCATCTCGACGCGCACGCGTTCACCGGCGACGAGCGCTACCGCGACGCCGCGCTGCGCGCGCTCGACGGCATCCTGACATACCGCATCGAGCGCGCGAGCGGAACCGCGCTCCCCGGCGATTACTCCGGCCGCATCTCGTGCGACTACGCGACCGGCTCGGCCGGCGTGCTGCGCGTCATGGACCGTCTCGAGCGCGGCGGCGCCGCCGATTTCTTCCTCGACGAGCACTTCGGGATCACCGCGCAGCCCAAACTGCTACCGCTCCCATACTGATCCGCCGCTCTCGATGAACGATTTGACACCGACCAGCGCGTCGTCCACGTGTTTGCGCAGTTGCATCGCCAGCATGATCTCGGCGAAGTCCGCGGCAGCGGCCAGATCGGCCGCCACCGCTCCTTGCCGGCGCGAGACGAGAGCCAGCAGGACGACGGAGACCAATCCGCTCGAACCGCACGACGTCTCGTAGGTGAGGAACGCCTCGCGCAGGAAACGCTCGGCGTCGGTCTTTGCTTCTCTTGTCCAGTCGATGCCGAAGCGCTCGAACGTCTCGGGAGCTTTGAACGGTACGACGTTTTTCTTCACCGCGTATCGCTCCCGAGCAGCTCGGTGCCGCGGTAGATCCGGGCAGCGCGAACAACGGCAATTTCGCAACGGAACACATCCTCGGGGGCGCCGAAGCGAGCGGCGTAGAGCTCGTACCGGACGGGCTCGCGCCGAATGAATCGGGCGAGGAGCCACGCGGCTCTGATGACGGAACGGCGGCTGCGATCCTGGCGTAAGGATGCGCGCCGGGTGCTCGACGCGCGTGCGTCGAACTCGCGGATTGTCATTCGATGTTGCCTCATCGGGTGACGGGCCCGGTCAGTGTTAGCGCACTGATCGGGCCGCTCTAGTTGTCGGTACGACGATGCGCCTTACCGCACGTCGATCCACCAGCATTATACCACAGAATCGTACAAGCGTTCGATTGTCGCGGAAGATATTGCTCTCGCTGAGGAAGACATTCTTTCTGCGAGGTTCATGATGCGCCAAGGCTCGGCAAAGTACGGCAGAGACAATATCGGCGTTTTCCGCTACGGGTCGCTGCTCACGGATCCCGGACCGAACATCGCGCCGCACGTGATCGCGCCGAGTTCCGCAGCGAAGCCCGTGGAAGATTGAGTACGCGCGTACTTCCAGGGGCCGGAGCGACGCGCCGACATTGGTGATCCATCCCGAGGGCGGGCACGTCAAAGGTGCTATCCTCGTCTTGGGCATCAAGGCGGACACACAGCGCCGAAACGTATCGATGGTTCGCCGATGGCTACGGACTCGCGAACGCAACCCTCCCCTCGAGCGTATCAGGGTCATGACGCTTGGCGGGCTCGACAATGTGATTTTCGCGGACCTCGTCGCGAACATTTCCGACGCTGAGCGGAGCGCCGAGCACCTAGCGAGGCTTGCAGTCGACAGCATGAGCGCGGGCGACCGTAATGGCATCCGTTACTTGGCGGACAACATCGAGGCCGGCATCGTAACGCCGCTGACCGCCGCGTACCGTGACGCCATCCTGCAGCGGACCGGAGCCGCGGACCTCACGGAAGCCGAGTCCAAAGCAAAGCGGGAGCAGCCGTAGCGCCGATCCTACGCGCCGATACGCCAACGGACCACGCGGACGCGCGACGAAGCTATTCTGTGCCGACCGGCTTCCGCACATGATGAGCGTGCATCCCGTCACGACGCAATGCCGGCTAGCTGATGATGCGCTCTCGTTCCAATACCGCGCGGACTTCCTCGAAGGTCGCCTTTATTTCGCCGCTCCTGAATCGGATTTGGCCGATCCCGTGGATATTTGAGAATTCCTCGCAGCCCTCTTCGAGCAGCACGATTGCGCGCTCAAACCCCAAGCGACCCTGGAACAGCCCCGCCTCATGTATGACGTTCTCGCGCGCCCGCACGCTGCCGCCCGGCATCGGGTCTTCGGCGGTCAGCACCAGAAACGCGAATGACGACGCGTCGAGCATCTCTTCGAGCCGCTCCTTCGTCGCGACGCCAGCCGTCGAAACGGAATTGAACTCACAATAGGGTAGGCCGAGACGCGAGGTGATGAACTCACGCAGTTCCATCCAGTCGCTCGCGCGGCCGTGACCGATGAAGATGGTGGTTCCCGAGTTCGGCGCGCGCCGGTCCGTCGCGACGGACCGCTCCGCCATCGCGCCCTTCACCGCCGCGAGCGCATCGGCCACGGCTTGACGATCGGCTTGGAATTTGATCCGTTGCTGCCAGCGGTGTAAGGCCCGTGTCGTGTCGACGTTCCGCAGCACGCCGCGCGTTTCGAGCATTTTGGCAACGGTCCACCGCAGGGCGCCGTACTCGTCGCGCATGTTCACACCGTCGCCTGGAAATAACTCTCGGAATCGCACGGTCGCAGGCAAGATGCCGATACTCCGTGCGTCCGGATCAAGCTGCAACCGCTCGTCCAGGTCGAGGAGTACGTCCAAGAGTCCGAGCAGGTTGCGATCGGATAAAGGCGTGATCCAGTCGTCCGCTGCGTGTGACATGCGTCTCCAGCAGGTTTCGACGACCTACGCGACGGCCCCGTTCGCAGAGCCGTCCATTGTGAAGCGTCCGGTGCTCATGGCGACGGCGGTCGCGTTCGTTTCGTAGACAAGGATTCGGCCTCCGCGCTATCGGCCAACCCGCGGACCCCGCGGGGACGTCTTAAATGATCGGCTTACGAAGCGGGGCACGTGAACCAAGGGCGGGACGGGGCCAACACCATCGTCACGGTGCCATGGCCTCCTTCCCTGGTCCGCGAAGGCTTCGCAAAACGTGAGTCGTGCTCTTGCGGTGGATTGACGGGAAATACCGGAAACTGCGGCGAGACACCGTGGACAACTGAAGTTTCCTGTGGACAATGTGGACAAGGGGGCTTGACAAACCCCGCGGTACACGGCTCAATATATTAACTAGATAGCGTTGGTACCCGGTTGGGCGCCACGCTTTTTTCTTTTTCTGCTTAGAGTTGCAACGAGGCTTAGTTCCGTGAAGAAGGTCCGCTACATCCGCCGCAAACGCAGCCCGCCGCCCTGGCGCAGCCCGCGGTCGAAGAATGGAGGGGAATCCGACGTCGCAATGTGGACCGCGGTTACCATCATCGCGCTAGCTGGAATCGCCGGAATGATTTATGTGAAGGTCGCTGGCCTTCACGAAGAGTCCCTTTACACATTTTTCCTGCTCATTCTTGTAACGATCAGGGAGTTCGGGCGGGCCGGTTGACCGCGGAAGCACGAACCGCGTACGGCGCGCGCGAGCGCCACGGCATCCGGGGATTGCCAGACCTAGACGACCGCAGCACAAGAGGACACGGGACAGGGCTCATTTGACGCTTTTATCCCTAAATGGCATAATAGCGTCAGTGGCGACAACACTCGAAACGCTTGCCTTGGTCGCCGAAGACCATCACGGGGTCATACCGGCTGCGGCAGCGCGCGCAGCGGGCGTCTCCGCCGCGACGCTCGTAAAGTTAGCCGCACGTGGCCGGCTCGAACGCGTTGCACGAGGGGTGTATCGTCTCCCGACCTTCCCGCACTCTCTGGCACGGCACGCACAGCTGCACGAAGCGCTCGCCTTCCTCACGGCGGGCCAGGGGCCGCGAGCCGCGATTTCACACGAAAGCGCCCTCGAAGTATGGGGATTATCTGACGCATCTTCCGCACAAGTGCACGTTACAATTCCGGCGACCGTAAGACTCCGTCGCGATGTGCCACGATGGATAAAACTCCACAAGGCGCCGTTGCCCGAACGTGACATCGACGAGTCGCATGGTTTGCGGCTGACGTCGGTCGAACGGACGATATCAGATGTGCTGCAGAGCGGACGACACGACCTCGCACTTCGTGCCGCTAATGACGCTGTCCGTTCGGGAGCATTGACAAAGCGCCGCTCGCGTAACCTGATGCGTGAGGTACGTCCTTGAGGCAGCGCCGACCGCAAGAACGCCTTACGAACGCCATTCCGCGCATCGCGCGAGCTTACGGATTGGCCGAAGCTCGGGTACGCACTTGGGTCTCATTTATAGCGGTTAGTGGAGCACTACAAACCGCAGTGGAGCGTGGTGACCTCGTTTCATATCAGCTGAAAGGTGGCGTGGCACTCGAACTGCGCTTCCCCGGTATAGTTCGCGCCACTCGGGATCTTGACGTAGGCTTGCCCGGGACTCGTGCGCACCGTGTGGAGCGATTCGGCGCAGCCCTTGCTGCAGGCTTCGACAGATTCGCATTTCGCGTACGGCGCGAACCATACCACATGGAGCGCGCGGACACCGTACGAGTTGAAGTCGCGATCACATACGAAGGCCGCCCCTTTCAAACGATCGATGTCGACCTCGGTCCCGAAGATGCACCGACGGAGCCCATTGCACCGACGATCGACGTGATCGAGACACTCGCCATCCCCATCCCAAGGCCGATTTCCTGCGTCGCAATGGCGGCTCAAATCGCACAGAAAATCCACGCCGGAACGAATCCTACGATCATTGCTGATCCAGTGCAAGATCGCGCGCGGGATATTGTCGACATCGTTTTATTGGATGAGTTAGGACAGCTGAACGTCGAGTCGGTTCGCACGGCCGCTGAGGCAATATTCACGCAGCGCGCCGAACACAGCTGGCCTCCAAACATACCGCAATATCCGGATTCCTGGTTAGCGACAATGGGGACCCTCGCCTCAGAACTAAAGTTGGCGCGAAATGGGCCCGAAGTCGTGTCGCTTTTTTCACGCGTAATGGCCCGGCTCGTAGGAGTATCGCTTGTGCCTGGTTTCGAGTACCAATTCATAAATCTTCCCCTCACCGATTCGCAAAATGCGACACCGCCCGATCATCCGAATGTGGTGCGGCTTCAGGAGCTCGCTCGCGAGGGTTGGCGAATTCACACGCTGCTAGGAAACCCGAGCTACGGAGCCTACGTGATCGCGGTTCTAGAACGAATCTCGGAGAATACCGCCTCCCCCAGCTAAAACCAACGTTCGTCGCGCCAGCGTCGAGCGGCCCGAGACGACCCGCAATGCGCGCGCACGCGTTCACCGGCGACCAGCGCTCCGCGACGCCGCGCTGCGCGCGCTCGACGGCATCCTGACGTCTCGCGTGGAGCGCGCGAACGGTACCGCGCTCCCCGGCGAATGGCCGCATCTCGTGCGACTACGCGACCGGCTCGGCCGGTGGGATGCGCGTCCTCGACCGGCTTGAGCGCGGCCGTCCCGCCAATTTTTTCTTCGACTACTATTTCGGCGCGGCGCTCGCCGCACGGCGGACGTCAGAGTATGTAACTGCTCAGATCCGAATCGCCGGCGATCGACTCCAATCGCGCGCGAACATAGGCGGCGTCGATCGTCTTCTGCCCGCCTTCTTCCGGGGCGCTGAACGCGATCTCGTCCAGCACGCGCTCGAGGACCGTGTGCAGCCGTCGCGCGCCGATGTTCTCGGTCTGCTCGTTCACCCGCATGGCGAGCCGCGCGATCTCCGAGATCGCGTCCGGCGTCACGTCGAGCTCGACGCCGTCGGCGCCGAGCAGCGCTTTGTACTGACCGATCAGCGCGTTCTCCGGCTGCGTAAGGATCACTTCGAAGTCCGCGGCGGTCAGCGAGTCGAGCTCGACCCGCACCGGAAACCGCCCTTGCAGCTCCGGGATCAAGTCGGACGGCTTCGAGACATGAAACGCGCCGGCCGCGATGAACAACACGTGATCCGTCGACAGCGGCCCGTGCTTGGTCTGCACGGTGCTGCCTTCGACGATGGGGAGGATGTCGCGCTGCACGCCCTCGCGCGAGACGTCCGGCCCGCGCGCGCCTTCGCGCCCGGCGACTTTGTCGATCTCGTCGATGAAGACGATCCCGTGATCGCCCGCGCGGCGCAGCGCCTCGCGCTTGACCGCGTCCATGTCGATCAGCTTGTCGGCTTCCTGCTGCGCGAACAATCGCCGCGCGTCGGCGACGGTGACCTTCTTGCGCACGCGCTTCTTCGGCAACAGTCCGCCGAGCATCTCGCCCATGTCGCCGCCCTGACCCATCCCTTCGGCGCCGCCGATCATCCCGATCGGAAGCTGCGCTGCCTCTTCGACCTCGATCTCGATCAAGCGCACGTCGTAGAATCCTCGCTCGACGTCGGCCTTCGCCGCGGCGCGCACGCGCGCGGCCTCGTCGTCCGGGATCGTCCGCGTCGCAGTTTGCGTCGCGCCTTGCGGCTGGTTGGCGAACGCGTTGCCGAAGATCGAGCCGAGCGAGGCCGCGAACGGGTTCGCCTGCTGCGGCTGCGGCGCCGACGTCTCGGGGTGCAGCACGTCGACGATCCGTTCGACCGCCGCCGCGTCGGCCGCCTCACGCACGTCGCTGCGGCGCTCGTCCGACACCATCCGCACCGCGGCTTCCGCGAGGTCGCGCACCATCGACTCGACGTCGCGCCCCACGTAGCCCACCTCGGTGTACTTCGTCGCCTCGACCTTGATGAACGGCGCGCCGGCGAGCGTCGCCAGCCGGCGCGCGATCTCGGTCTTCCCGACGCCGGTCGGCCCGATCATCAGGATGTTCTTCGGCGCGACCTCTTTGCGCACGGCCTCGGGAAGCCGCTCGCGCCGGTAGCGGTTGCGCATCGCGACCGCGACCGCGCGCTTGGCGTCGCCTTGTCCGACGATGTAGCGGTCGAGCTCCGCGACGATCTCGCGCGGCGTCAGCTCTTGGGCGTTGCGAACGGGTGCCATCACAGCGTTATCACTTCGACGTCGTCGTTGGTGTAGATGTCGATGCGGCCGGCGATGCGCAGCGCTTCGCGCGCGATCGCCGCGGCGTCGAGGGTCGAGTGGCCGAGCAGCGCCATCGCAGCGGCCTGCGCGTACGGCCCGCCGCTGCCGATCGCGGCGACGCCTTCGTCGGGCTCGATCACGTCGCCCGTTCCGCTGAGCACGAAGAGGTGCTCCGGCGTGCCGACGATGAGCAACGCCTCAAGCCGGCGCAGCGCGCGGTCCTGCCGCCAGTCCTTCGCCAGCTCGACGGCGGCGCGAACGACGTTGTCCTTGTACGCGCTCATCTTGCCTTCGAACTTTTCCAGCAGCGTGATCCCGTCGGCGGCGCCGCCGGCGAACCCGGCCAGCACCTTGCCGCCCGCGATGGTGCGCACTTTCCGCGCCCCGTGCTTCATGACGGTCTTGTCGACGGTAACCTGCCCGTCGCCCGCCATCGCGATCTTCCCGTCCCGCCGAACCGCGCAGATGGTGGTCGATCGTATTTTCACGGCAAGCGGCGTCCCGCGGGTAACAGCATCTAGGCTGTCTACTCCCCGCCAGACGCGCGGGTTGCACCTCGCCCGGCGCTCGCGCTTGAGTTGCCTTGCTAGCGGACGCCGCAGCGCCGTCTCCGAATCGCGAGGCGATATGCCGCTCGACCTGGTGATCTTCGACTGCGACGGCGTGCTGGTCGACAGCGAGCCGGTCGTGAACCGCGTCGAGTCGGCGCTCTTCACCACGCTCGGCTACCCGCTGGACGTCACGGAAGCGCGCCGCCGAATGCAAGGCAAAACGGTCGGCCAAGTCGCCGAGCTCGTCGCAGCGGAGCTCGGCCGCACACTCACCGCCGAGGAGCTCTACACCTGGGGCATGACGACCGCGCTCGGGCTAGTCGAAGAGCTGCAGCCCGTCGCCGGCGTACGCGACGTGATCACGCAAGTCGCGGCATGGGGCCTGCAAACGTGCGTCGCCTCGCAGTCGCCGTTGCCGCGCGTGCGCCTCTCGCTGGCGGTGACGCAGCTCGCCGCACCGTTCGGCGCCAAGGTCTTCACCGCGTCGATGGTCGCGCGCCCGAAGCCCGCGCCCGACCTGTTCTTGTACGCCGCAGAAAAGATGAACGCCGCTCCGCAGCGCACTGCCGTGATCGAAGACTCGCCGAGCGGCGTGCTCGCCGCGCGCGCCGCGGGGATGACGGTCTTCGGCTACGCCGCCGACTCGGACGCCGGGGCGCTGCGCGCCGCGGGCGCGCACGTCTTCGCCGCGATGGACGAGCTGCCCGCGCTGCTCGCGCTCGCGCGCGAGCGCTGAGCACGCGCTACGCGCCCACGGCGACGCGGCGCTGCGATGCGACCGCGGCGGCGAACGCGTCGATCTTCGCCAGCGCCCGCTCCGCCATCGCCGCGCGGCGAAGCTTCTTGTCGCGCACGGTGCGCTCGAGCGGCGAGAAGAACGTCCAGGTGACGTTCGCCGGCTGAAAGTCGGGCGACGCGGCGTTCTGCAGGTGCGCGATCACCGCACCCAGCGCGGTGTCCGCCGGAACCTCGACCGCCGGCAAGCCCAGCCGCTCGCGCGCCGCCGCGACCCCGGCGATCGTCCCGCACGCAGCCGCTTCGACGTACCCTTCGGCGCCCGTGATCTGCCCGGCGAAGAAGACGCGCGGGTTCGCGCGCAGCCGCAGATCGGGCGTCAGCAGCCGCGGCGAGTCGACGAACGTGTTGCGATGCATCACGCCGAGCCGCAGCCACTCCGCGTTCGCCAACCCCGGCAGCTTGCCGAAAGCCTCTTTCTGCGCCGGCCACGTCAGCCTCGTCTGAAAGCCCACGAGATTGAGCGCGGTCCCCGCGGCGTTCTCCTTGCGCAGCTGCACGACGGCGTACGGTGCTTTGCCGGTCCGCGGATCGCGCAGCCCGACCGGCTTGAGCGGTCCGAAGCGCAGCACGTCCTCGCCGCGCGCCGCCATCTCCTCGATCGGCAGACACCCTTCGAAGTACGGCACGTCGCCCGCCGCGGCGTCGGCTTCGAACCCATGCGGCTGGTGTTTCGGGAGCGCGCGCAGATCCTCGACGAACTGCAGGTAGGTCTCGCGGTCGAGCGGGATGTTGAGGTAGTCCTCGCCCTCGCCTTTGTCGTAGCGCGATTTCCGGTACATCACCGAAGTGTCGAGCGAGTCGAGCGCAACGATCGGCGCGGCGGCGTCGTAGTAGTGCAGCCGCCCGCCGACGAACTCGTCGACCGCCGCCGCAAGCGGTTCTGAAGGAAGCGGACCGCACGCGACGATCACCAATTCCTCAGAGGGGATCCCGGTGACTTCCTCGCGCCGGATCTCGACGTTCGGCAGCGCGGAGAGCCGCGCTTCGACGAGCGCGCCGAACCGCTCGCGGTCGACCGCCAGCGCCCCACCGGCCGGGACCGCCGCTTCGCGCGCGGACGTGATGATCAACGAGTCGAGCCGCGCGAGCTCTTCTTTGAGCAGCCCGACGGCATTCTCGAGCGCGGCGCCGCGGAACGAGTTGGAGCACACGAGCTCGGCCAGCGTGCCGGTATGATGCGCGGGGCCGCGCTTGTGCGGGCGCATTTCGTAGAGGGTGACGTTTGCCCCGCGGCGCGCTGCTTGCCAGGCCGCTTCGCTCCCGGCGAGTCCGCCGCCGATTACGGTGATGTCCGGCATAGGTCGATTTCCGGTCTTACGATGGTGGCTCGCCCGTCGACAAGCTCAGGGTGACAGTGCTTGCCACGATCGTGTCTGCGTTCGGGGTGGGGATGGCCTTTTGCCGGGGCGTTTGAGAAATTCGCGGAGGCAGGATGCCGGGAGCGAATTTTCAACGAGTAGCGATTTTCCAGGGATGGAAAATCGCGGGCGTCCCCGGCGAAAGACCATCCCCGCCCCGAACGCCGTCCGAAACGCCGCCCGAGATCCACCTCAGACGGTCTCGAGCTCCGCATCCTCGGCGTCTTCTTGTTTCCCGAGCCCGGTAGCATGATGCCGGTCGGTGTGACAGACGTACGCCACCGCCCCCCCGCGCTTCGGCTTCTCGACGACATAGTCACCGCAAACCGCGCACGGCTGAGGCGCAAGCCGGTCCCACGACACGAAATCGCACGCCGGATAGTTCGCGCACCCGAAGAACGTCCGCCCTTTGCGCGACTTGCGCTCCGCGATCATCCCGCCGCACTTGGGGCACTTCACCCCCGTGTCTTTGAGGATCGGTTTGGTCGTCTTGCACTCCGGATACCCCGTGCAGGACATGAACTTCCCGAACCGCCCGGTCTTGATGACCATCGGCTTCCCGCAGTTCTGGCAGACCTCGTCGGTCGGATCGTCGCGCTGCTCGAACTTGGGCAGCTTGCGCTCCGCTTCTTCGAGCTCTTTGGCGAACTCGCCGTAGAACTCGCCGAGGACCTTCGCGGTCGCGTCCCAGTCGCCGCCGGACTCGGCCAGCTCGTCGAGCTTTCCTTCCATCGAAGCGGTGAACTTCAGGTCGACGATGTCCGGGAAATGCTCCGCGAGCAGATCGTTCACCGCCTCCCCGATCTCCGTCGGGTGGAAACGGCGTTCGAGCTGCTCGACGTAGCCGCGCGCCTGGATCGTCTCGACGATCGCGCTGTAGGTGGAGGGCCGGCCGATCCCGTTCTCCTCGAGTGCGCGGACGAGGGTCGCTTCGGTGAAGCGCGGCGGCGGCTCGGTGAAATGCTGCTTCGGCTCGATCGACTTCTTGTCGAGGTTCTCCCCCTCGTCCAGCTTCGGCAGGATCGGCCGCGCTTTCGCGCCCTTGCCGTTCTGCGCCGGCGCGCCATCGGCGGGCGCGGCGTCGTCGGTCCCTTCTTCGTAGACCGCGGTATAGCCGGCGAACTTGAGGACGCTCCCGGTCGCGCGGAACGTGAAGCGCTCGGCCGCAGCGACGTCGACGGTCGTTTGGTCGAACACCGCCGCCGACATCTGCGAGGCGACGAAACGCTCCCAGATCAGCTGGTAGAGGCGAAGCTCGTCGCGCTTGAGGACGCCCGCCAGCGACTCCGGCGTGCGGAACACGGAGGTCGGCCGGATCGCCTCGTGCGCGTCCTGCGCGCCTTCTTTCAGCTTGAACTGACGCCCGCCGCTGGAGTACTCCTCGCCGAACCGCTTGACGACGAACTCGCGCGCCGCCTCGCGCGCTGAGTCGGCGATCCGGGTCGAGTCGGTCCGCATGTAGGTGATGAGCCCCTGCGTCCCCTCGCTCTTGCCGAGGTCGACGCCCTCGTACAGCGCCTGGGCGATCTGCATCGTCTTGCGGACGCGGAACTTCAGCTTGCGCGAGGCTTCCTGCTGGAGCGTCGAGGTGGTGAACGGCGCCGCCGCGTTGCGGCGCGTCTCGCGCGTCTTGACCGAGGCGACGCGGAAGCGCGCGTTCTCGAGCGCCGCCAGGATCGCTTCGGCCTGCTCGCCGTTCGTGATCTCCGCCTTCTCGCCGTCGATCTGGTACAGATCGGCGGGGAAGACGACCGGCGATCCCTCGCCGGCGAGCTGCGCCGTGATCGTCCAGTACTC
Source organism: Candidatus Eremiobacterota bacterium (assembly GCA_019235885.1). GTDB lineage: Bacteria > Vulcanimicrobiota > Vulcanimicrobiia > Vulcanimicrobiales > Vulcanimicrobiaceae > Vulcanimicrobium. Next base: position 42,272 of record JAFAKB010000079.1, read on the forward strand.
GCGCGGCACGAAGGCGCGGATCTCGCGCTCGCGGTCGACGATCAGCCGCACCGCGACCGACTGCACGCGCCCGGCGGAGAGCCCGCCGCGCACCTTCGCCCAAAGCAAAGGAGAGATCTTGTAGCCGACCAGCCGGTCGAGGATGCGGCGCGCCTGCTGCGCGTTGACGCGCGGCATGTCGATCTGGTGCGGGTGCTTGAGCGCCGCCAGCGCGGCGTCCTTGGTGATCTCGTGGAGCTCGATGCGCTTGGGGTTGTCGAGCTTCAGCAGCTCGGCGAGATGCCACGCGATCGCCTCGCCCTCGCGATCGGGGTCGGTCGCGAGGTAGACGTCGGAGGCGCCTTTCGCGGCGGCCTTGAGGTCCTTGATGACGTCGCCCTTCCCTTTGATGGTGAGGTAGCGCGGGAGGAACGTCTGGTTCTCCAGCTCGACGCCGAGCGTCGACTTCGGCAGGTCGCGGACGTGCCCGACCGAGGCCTTCACCACGTAGCGCGGGGGCAAGAATTTCTTGATCGTCTTGGCTTTCGTCGGCGACTCGACGATGATCAGCGGCTTCGCCACGGGGCTCTCCAGAGGGTGCGGCTCGTCCGCGACGAGCTTCGGGCCACAGTATAAACCCCCACGTCAACACCCTCCAATCGCCTCGCGCGGCGCGCGCGCGGAACAGCCGCTTGGGCCGAAGAGTTGCACGAATCGCAAAATCTGTGTATTCTGCGACTAACATGCGTCGACGACTCGGCGCACGATTGGCAAACTCCGTCCGCGCGGACGAGGAGGTTGAATGAGTACGGATACCGAGAACGGCACGACCGGCGAAGCTTCAGAAGGAGCATCGGGAACGGGCCGTCGCGGCGGGCGCCGTAAAGGCGCAGGCCGCAAGAAATCCACCAACGGTCGTCGCAAAGGCGCCGGTGGTCGCAAGAAAGGCACCGGCGGTCGCAAGAAAGGCACCGGCGGGCGCAAGAAGGGCACCGGCGGTCGCAAGAAGGGCGGCTACGGCCGCAAGAAGACCGGCGGGCGCAAGAAGACCGGTGGCCGCAAGAAAGGCGGCGGCGGCCGTAAGAAAGGCAGCGGCGGTCGCAAGAAGGGCGGCTACGGCCCTCGCAAGAGCGGCGGGCGCAAGAAGAAAGAGTAGCGCTCACCGGAACATCACAGAGGAGCGGTTTCCGAGCCGCTCCTCGTTTTTTCAGGAGACGGCCGCCGGTCCGGCGGCGAGATCGGGCGCTTTGCCGCCGTGCTCTTCGACCCAGTGGCACGCGGCGCGATGGCCGGGCTCGTACTCGGTGAACGCCGGCACCTCGACCTTGCAGCGCTCGAACGCGATCGGGCAGCGGGTGTGAAAACGGCAACCCGACGGCGGGTTCACCGGCGAAGGGATGTCGCCGGAGAGGATGATTCGCTTGCGGCGCCGCTCGACGTCAGGATCCGGGATCGGGATCGCCGAGAGCAGCGCCTGCGTGTACGGGTGAAGCGGGTTGTCGTAGAGCCGGTCGCGGTCGGCGATCTCGACGATCTTTCCGACGTACATGACGGCGACCCGGTTCGAGATGTGGCGGACGACGGAGAGGTCGTGCGCGATGAACAGATAGGTGAGTCCCAGCTTCTGCTGCAGGTCCTGAAGCAGGTTGATCACCTGCGCCTGGATCGAGACGTCGAGCGCGGAGACCGGCTCGTCGGCGACGATGAACTTCGGCGCGACGGCGAGCGCGCGCGCGACGCCGATGCGCTGGCGCTGCCCGCCGGAGAACTCGTGCGGGTAGCGGTTCGCGTGGTACGGCTGGAGCCCGACCAGCCGCAGCAGTTCCTGGACGCGCGTGTCGGCCTCCTTGCCGGTCGCGATCTGATGGATCTCCAGCGGCTCGCGGACGATCGAGCCGACCGTCATGCGCGGGTTCAGCGACGCGTACGGGTCTTGGAAGATGATCTGCATCTCCTTGCGCAGCGGCCGCAACGAGGCCCGCGAGAGCCCGACCAGCTCCTGACCTTCGAACTTGACGCTCCCTTTCGTCGCTTCGGTGAGGCGCAGGATCACGCGCCCGGCGGTCGTCTTCCCGGAGCCCGACTCGCCGACGAGCCCCAGCGTCTCGCCGCGCCGGATCTCAAAGTCGATGCCGTCGACCGCCTTCACGTCGCCGACGTGGCGGCTGAAGACGCCGGCGGTGATCGGAAAATACTTGTGGAGATCGCGGACGACGACCAAGTCCTCGCGCGCGCCCGCCACGCCGTTGTCGCTGAACTCGGCGCTCATTGCGCCAGCGCCTGCGGCGTCTTCGCGACCGCGCCGTCGGCGACGATCGGGCGGTTCTCGGTCTTGATCGGCTTCTGCCCCTCCGCGCGCGCGTCGTAGAGGTAGCAGCGCGCGACGTGCCCGTCGCCGAAGTCGTAGAGCGGGACGGGGCTTTCGCAGATCGGCATGCGGTAGCGGCAGCGCGGCGCGAACGCGCAGCCGGGCGGCATCCGCAGCAGGTTCGGCGGCTGCCCGTCGATCGGCATCAGCCGCGAGCCGGCTTGGTCGAGCCGCGGCAGCGACTCCAGCAGCCCCATCGTGTACGGCATCTTCGGCGACTCGAAGATCTGCTTGGCCGTCCCGTACTCGACCATGTTGCCGCCGTACATCACCAAGACGTTCTCGCAGGTCTCCGCGACGACGCCCAGGTCGTGCGTGATGAGCACGATCGCCGAGCCGAGCCGCTCCTGCATCTCGTTCATCAGCTCGATGATCTGCGCCTGGATCGTCACGTCGAGCGCGGTGGTCGGCTCGTCGGCGATCAGCACGGCGGGGTCGCACGAGAGCGCCATCGCGATCATGACGCGCTGCCGCATCCCGCCGGAGAACTGGTGCGGATAATCTTTCAGCCGCTTCTCGGCGGCCGGGATGCGCACCAGCTTCAGCATCTCCAGCGCCTTGCCGAGCGCGTCCTTCTTGTTCATCCCGAGGTGAAGCCGGACCGCTTCCGCGATCTGCTCGCCGATCGTCAGCACCGGGTTCAGCGAGGTCATCGGGTCTTGGAAGATCATCGCGATGTCGCGCCCGCGGATCTTCCGCATCTCGGCTTCGCTCTTCTCGAGCAGGTTCTCGCCCTTGAAGAGAATCTTGCCGCGCTCGATGCGGCCGTTCTGCGCCAGCAGCCGCATGATGGAGAGCGAGGTGACGGACTTGCCCGAGCCGGACTCGCCGACGATGCCGAGCGTCGAGCCCGGCTCGACCGCGAACGAGAGGCCGTTGACCGCCGCGACGACGCCGTCTTCGGTCTTGAACGTCGTCCGGAGGTCGTGGACCTCGAGCAGCGCCAAGCCCTTAAATTCCTGACAGGCTCGTGAGGACGGCGACGAAGACGAACGCGATCGCGACGAACTGGGTGACGCGCGCGATCTGCGCGTCGAGGCCGAGCCGGCGCGTCGACGACTCGACGCGGCCGCCGATCGTCCCGCTCAAACCCTCCTGCTTCGTCGTCTGGATTGCCAGCAGCACGACCAGCAGCACGCCGAAGATGAGGAAGAGGCCGGCGAAGGTATGGGTCAGCCAGGGCCAGTGCTGCGCGAGCCACGAGTGCGGCGTGGTGTCGTAGTTGAAGTTCGGCGGGAGCGTGAACGGGACCGTCGTCGCCTTCACGGCGGGGACGGCCGCCTTGGCGGCCGACGACGCAGCCGGAGCGGCCGCGAGCAGCACGGGAAACACGATCTGGAAACTCCTCTACGGTTCACCGGAATCGGGGCGAAAAGAACCGCCGGGGTTTGGCCTCCTGCGCGGGAACTTCCTGTTTAGGCGGTCCGGGTGGGAGCAAGGGCTCGCACGCGGGCGGCGATGTTTTCGGCGGAGAGCCCGAACTGGGCGCGCTGCGCCTCCGGCTTGGCGTGCTGGACGAGCACGTTCGGGACCCCGATCCGCTCGACTGCCACGTCCATGCCGCGGTCGCTGACGAACTCGACGACGGCCGAGCCGAACCCGCCGGCCAGGCTGTGCTCTTCCAACGTGATGAAGCGGCGGTGTGTCTCGGCGAGCTCGAGCAGCAGCGTCTCGTCGAGCGGCGCGACGAAGCGCGCGTTGACGATCGTCGGCCGCAGCCCGTCCTCCGCCAGCATCTCGTATGCGTCGAGCGCCGCGTCGGCGGTGTTGCCCAGGGCGAGGACCGCGATCTCGCTGCCGGCGCGCAGCACCTCGGCGCGGCCGAGGACCAGCGGCGCCGGCGGCTCGTCGTGCTTGCCGCTGGTCGAGCCGCGCGGGTAGCGCAGCGCTGCGGGGCCGTCGAGCGAGAGCGCGAGGTCGAGCATCGGCGCCACCTCGGCTTCGCTGCGCGGCGCCATGATCGTCAGGCCCGGGAGCGTGCGCAGGTAGGCGACGTCGTAGAGTCCCATGTGCGTCGGGCCGTCGTCGCCGACGAAGCCGGCGCGATCGATCGCGAAGACGACCGGGAGCGCCTGCACCGCGACGTCGTGCACAACTTGGTCGTACGCGCGCTGCAGGAAGGTCGAGTAGATGGCGGCGATCGGCTTGATCCCGCGCGTCGAGGCGCCGGCGGCGAAGCAGACCGCGTGCGCCTCCGCGATCCCGACGTCGAAGTACCGCTGCGGAAACTTCTTGGCGAACTTCGCCAGGCCGGTGCCGTCGGGCATCGCGGCGGTGATCGCGACGACGCGCGGGTCGCGCTCGGCGGCGGCGATGGCGGCGTCCGCGAACGCCTGTGCGAACGTCGGCCGCGCCGGCTTCTTCTCCAGTTTGCCTTCGTCGGGATGATAGACGCCCGGGCCGACACCGTGGAACGTCCGGCTGTCGCCCTCGGCGATGTCGTAGCCTTTCCCTTTGACGGTCTTGACGTGCAGCAGCACCGGGCCGCTGATCTTGCGCGCGTTCGAGATGACGTCGGCCAGCGTGTCGAGGTCGTGGCCGTCGATCGGGCCGACGTAGCGGAACCCCATCTCCTCGAAGATCACCGGCGCCTTGTGATCGGTCAGGGTGAAGCGCATCCCCGCGATCTCGGCGGTCGAGAGCGCCTTGCGCGCGGTATCGCCGAGCGGCACGTGCTCGAGCATCCCCTTGAGGACTTCACGGCCTTTGGTGAAGAACGGCTTCGAGCGCAGCATCCCCAGATACGCGGCGATCGAGCCGACGTTCGGCGCGATCGACATCTCGTTGTCGTTCAGGATGACGATGAAGTTCGTCTTCAGCAAGCCGGCGTTGTTGATCGCTTCGTACGCGAGCCCGCCGGTGAGCGCGCCGTCGCCGATCACCGCGACGATGGTTTCGCCCCGGCCCGCCAAATCGCGCGCGGTCACCATCCCGAGCGCCGCCGAGATCGACGTCGAGGCGTGGCCGGCTCCGAACGCGTCGTACTCCGACTCGCTGCGCATCGCGAAGCCGCTCACCCCGCCGCCTTGCCGCAGCGTCCCGATGCGGCCGGCGCGCCCGGTCAGCATCTTGTGGACGTAGCTCTGGTGGCTCACGTCCCAGACGATGACGTCGCGCGGCAGGTCGAGGACGCGGTGCAGGGCGATGGTCAGCTCGACCACGCCGAGGTTCGGGGCCAGGTGGCCGCCGTTCGCCGCGCACACGCGAATCAGCGTCTGGCGTATCTCGGCGGCGAGCCCGTCCAAATCGGAACGGCTGAGCCGCTTGACGTCGGCCGGGGACGCGATGCGCTCCAGGATCATCCGGGGGTGTTCGCCGCCACGGGAAGAAAGCCCGGCCCCGTGCAGGTCCCCCACGGACACGCCTCCGGCGAATCGCCGAAACCTTCGCCGACCCCGCTGCGCGTGCGAAAACGGGTCTGGACCGACGTCGCGCGGATCGTCTCGACGGTCTGCAACCCCTTTCTGACCTCGCTGGCCCTGTTCGTGATCCTCGCCGACTACCGCTCGAACGGCGCGACCGACTTCTGGATCCTGCTCTTCAACAGCGCGTTCTTCATCTCGATCGCGCCGATGATCTTCATCTTCTTTCTGTACGCGACGGACCGCATCTCCGACCTCGACATGTCGATCCGCACCGAGCGCGAGCGGGTCTTCATCGCGTTCGTCGTGTTCTACGCGCTCGGCGCACTCGATCTGTGGCTGATCCACGCCCCGCCGATCATGATCGCCTCGATGGCTGCCTACGCCGCCGCCACGCTCATCGTGCAGTGGATCACCCGCTACTGGAAGATCTCGACCCACGCGCTCGGGATCACCGCCCCGCTCGTCGCGCTGACGGTCCTCTTCGGCCAGCGCCCCGTCCCGTTCTACGTGCTGATCCCGCTGGTCGGCTGGTCCCGCGTCTACCTGCGCGCGCACACTTTGCTGCAAGTCATCGCCGGAACGCTCCTCGCGCTCGTCACGACGCTCCTGTTCTTCCGCGTCTTCCACATCGTCTGAGACCTACGCCGCGGGCAGCGTCACTGTAACCTGAGCGGCCTCGGACGCCGGCCGGGGAATCTCTTCGCCGTCTTCTCGCAGGACGTCGAGGTAGTCCAAGATCGCGCCCGGAGCGGCGGCCAGCAGTTCCTCGCGCGTGTTGCCGGCGAGCAAGAGTCCCGGGAGATCGGGCACCAAGGCGTTCCAGTCGCCGCCCGGCGCCTGTTCCATGATGATCGTATAGGTCACGGTCTGCTGCTCCATTTTCCGTCGATCTGTTTGAGAAGCGTGCGCACCAATCCGGGCGAGAGATCGTTCGCACCGTGGCCCGGAATTGAGATTTTGTACCAGTACGCCGGATTTCGGAAGACCATGTGGCTGACGCGCGAACCTCGGCGTACGAAACGCCAGCCTTTGCTCTCGGCGTACCGGACGAGAGACTTCGCGTTCATAGGTGCCAGTCCATACCGACAACGCACCAGCCCGCCTAGGGGTGGGCGAGCTTAAGACTTAGCCGCATATACAACTTTGCATATTCGGACAGGCACCTGATGAGGCGGGCGCCGAAACGCAGCCGCAGGGCGAAACAACTCCGAGGCGAAGGCGCCTATCTGCTGTTCGGGGGTGTGCTCGATGACGAAGGCGTGGTTCGGGGCCGACGCGATCAAAGATCAGCCGCCGCGGACGCCGCTCGATCCGAAGGCGGCGGTCGCGTACGGCAGCTTCATCGACTGCGCGTACCAGATGCACGACCAGCCGAACGGCGATCCGTTGACGCCGCCGCAGCCACCGAACTTTCCTGACGGCTATCGGCTGACCGCGTGGATCAACATGTTCGACTTCGTGTTCTTGGAGCTCGAATGGCTGCGCCGAAAGCAGTTCTACGGTTTCGTCGCAACGGAGATCGACAACCCGCACTCACACGTCCTTGCGGTTCGCGGGACGGAAGGCTTGCTCGAATGGTGGGACGACGCGGTCCTGATCCCCGTCCCGTTTCACCCCGTTCCCGAGGCCGGGCTCGTGCACGCCGGCTTCTACCGCATCTACCACAGCATGGAAGTGATTCGCGCGCCGCATGCCGTCGTGCCGGGAACGGCGCCGCCGGCGGCCGAGACGGCACCACACCGCATGTCGACGCAGAACACCTTCGCGGATCAAGTCGAAGAGCTGATGGGCACGATTCCCACCGGCGGCACCGCACCAACGAGCGGCGGGGAGCCGGCCGAGCGTCACCATCACTTCATCGTCACCGGACACTCGCTCGGCGCCGCGCTGTGCACGCTCTACGTCATGGAGCACGCGATCAAAAAGAAGCGCGGGACGCGGCGGGTGACGATCGAGCGCGTCTGCACCTTCGCCTCACCGCGAACCGGGCTGTCCAAGCTCAAGAAGCAGTTCGACGCGCTTCCGATCGACTCGTGGCGGATCGTCAACCAGCAAGACATCGTGCCGAAGGTCCCCCCGACGTGGCCGATCCCGTACCGCCACGTCGAGACCGGTTACGACTTCTCATCGGCCGGGGTGGTAAAGTGGAATCCCGCCTGCTGGCACTCGATGCAGACCTACGAACACTGGCTCGACCCATCGGTACAGCTCGATCCCAATTGCCGCCTCACGTAAGTTCGAGCGACTACTCGAGGATCAAGAACGCCAGTTCGTCATCGGCTGCGAACTCCTCGATCGATTTCTTAGCGTCCCGAAGAATCTGCAAGATGTCAGCAGTCTGACAATTGCCGCGGCGGATCCAGAGTACTTTAGGCGGTGGTCCTTCGAGGAGAACTCGCTGGTGAAAATCCGAATCCTTCGAGACGATGGCGCACTCGTTGTCGCGCGCATACCGCCACACGGCATCGTCGGTGGCCGAGGCCAATCCCACTCGGCGCACGTGAGTGCACTCGCCGAAAAGCTCGGTCAGCTCTTCGACGATTCGGTCGGAAAGGTTCTCGTCCAGCAGCAGCTTCAAGCTGCTGAGGTGACGGCTAGCTTGCGCTCTCGATCGGCTGCAAAGGCCAATGCGGCGAGCACGTCTTCACGCTCGAGATCCGGGAAGTCGGCGACGATTTGTTCGACCGTCATTCCGGACGCGAGATATTCGAGGACCTCGTACACGGTGATGCGGAGGTCGCGAATGCACGGTTTCCCGGCCCGTCGGCCGGGGTCGATCGTAATTCGAGACCGGTAGTCGGCCATGCCGTTCCGTTCGGCACGCCGATACCGACTCCCCGGGCGGCTCCGCAGCGCCCGCGCTTTGCGGCGGACGGCTTAGCGCGCGATGAGGGCGGCGACTCGGCCGGAGAGGTCGCCGGTCCAGCGGCGGACGGCGGTTTTGAACGCGTCGGGGTCGCCGTTCGTGTAATAGGTCGTCGTCGAGGTGCCGCCGGCGAGGTTGCGTTCCGCGATCAGCTTTGCCGTTGCGGCGGCTTGGGCGCGGGCGGGATCGATGCGGTCGACGTGGGGATTTAAAAGCTGCGCGAACCAGCGGTCGAGCAGCGGATAGTGCGTGCAGCCGTAGACGAGCGCGTCGACGTCGGGCGGCAATTCGGCGACGATCTCCGCGACGGCTTCGCGCGCGGTGTCCGTATCGGCGTAGCCTTGCTCGACGAGCGGCACCAGCTTCGGCGCGGCAATCTCGATCACGCCGGCATGCGGCGCGCTCGCGCGGATCGCGCGCGCGTAGGCGCCGGCGCGCACCGTCGCCGCGGTTGCGACGACGGCGATGCGGCGGTGTGGCGTCTGCGCGAACGACCGTCCGGCGGTCGCGATCAAGTCGATCACCGGGAACGGCGTCTGGGGCCAGCCGATCTTCTCGGCGACCGCGCAGCTCGTGTTGCACGCGGTGACGACGGCGTCGACGTGCTGCTCGCCGAGCAGCGCCAGGTTGTCGCGCAGGAAGCCGTGGATTTCGGCTTCGGTTTTGTCGCCGTACGGGACGTGCGCCTGGTCGGCGAAGTAGACGACGTCTTCGGTGATCCCCGCGGTGCGCAGCGCAGCGAGCACGGTGAGGCCGCCGAGCCCCGAGTCGTAGAGGCCGAGCACTACTGCCGGCTCAGCGCGTTCGCGCTCGGCGCGGCGGCGTACGCTTTGATGCCGTTCGCGATCCCTTGCGCGACGTTCTGCAGGAACGAAGGCTGCCGCAGCAGCGCGACGTCGCCCGGATTGGTGACGAACGCGGTCTCGATCAGCACCGCGGGCATCGTGGTGTGGCGCACGACGTAGAAGTTCTCGTGCCGCGTTCCGTCGTCTTGCGTTCCGGCCAGCGGGATCACCGCTTTTTCGAGCGCCTGCGCGAACGGCGCGTCCTGCGGCTTGTACCAGTAGAACGTCGTCCCGCGCGCGCTCTCGACCGGCGCGCTGTTGACGTGGATGCTCACGAAGAACCGCGCGCCCGCGTTGTTCGCGACGTCGCAGCGCGTCTGCAGGTAGGCGCGGTCGTCGGCGTTCGGCTTGCCGTCGGCGTGCATCTTGGCGAGGTTCTCCTGGCTGACCGGATCGACGTCGGTCTCGCGCGTCATCCGCACGGTCCAGCCTTGCGCGACCAGCAAGGCGCGCACGCGCTCCGCGATGTCGAGCGTAAGCTGCTTCTCGACCAAGCCGTTGTGCGCGGTCCCGGTGTCGCCCCCGCCGTGCCCAGGATCGAGCACGATCAGCTTCGGGTTCGTGTTCGCGCCGTATTTCCACGGCGCCGGCGCGGCGCTCGCCTCGGGCGGCGCGGCGCTCGCGACGACCGGCACGCCGCCGGTGCGCCCGCTCCCCGCGCGCGCGGTGTCGGTCGCATCTTCGGTCGAGACGGTGATCAGCAGGCCGTTGTCGCTCGGTTGCAGATCGACGCGCTGCTCGCCGGTCATCGTGAACGCGACGCGCACGCTGGGCGCGTCGGTCGAACCCTGCTGGCGCACGCGCACCGACGAGACCGCACCGAACTGCGGGTGCTCGTCGCGCCCCGGTCCGCTGAGCGTCGTGTTTTGAAAGTCTACGTACCAACGGTTGTCCGCCAGACGATGCCATTCGTAGCTTGTCGCGCCGCTGAGCGAGACGTGCACGGCGAGCGCGTCGCCCGCGGCTTGCTCGATCGACAGATCGGTCACCGTCGCGCGGCCCGCGACGACCAGCGGCGGGGCGGTTTGCGTTCCGTCGGGCGGGTTCCCCGCCTGCGCGGACTGCGCGGGCGCGCCGAGCGGCGGCGGCGTCGGCGGAACGTACGAGCCGGTTTGCTGCGCGACGTCCCGCGGCTCGAAGACCACGGTGTACGCGTCTGGCGATCCCGAGTTGACGACGCGGTGCGCCGAACCGCGCGCGCCGGCGATCGTGACGGTCGTCGTCGGCACCTTCGCCGAGCCGCCGACCGCGACGTCGATCGAGTCGACCGCCGTGCCGGGCGTGCGGCGCGAAGGCGCCAGCGAGGAGCCGAGCCCGACGAACGAGAGCTGCACGCGCTCCGGCGACTCGGCGCCGGTGCTGGTCACCAGCGGCATCGCGCCGCGCACCGTGACGATCGTGCGCGGTCCGTCGGTGCGCACGTCGAGCGCGCCCAGGCGCGGCTGCAGCACCGTCTCGTACGCCTGCGGGACCGGCTCGACGTAGAGCGCGCGAGCCAGCGCGTAGAACGGCAGCACGACGTCGTTGCCGTCGGCGAACGGCGCGAACGGCGCCTGCGCGCGCACGCCCGCGACGGCGTAGCCGGGATCGCCGAGCGTGAAGACGATCGTGCGGCGGTCTTGCGCGGTGACGACGGCGTAGCGCTGGCCGGGCTGATAGGCGACGTTCGCGCCGAGCCGGTCGAGGAAGCGCCGCAGGCCCGAGTCGTGCGTGGAGACCGCGAGATCGCCCTGCATCGGCGTGGCGCGGTCGAAGATGAGGCGCGTTCCCTGGAACCAGAAATTCGGCGCGCGCTCCTGCGCGAGCGCGCCGGGCGCGCACGCGAAGAACGCGGCGAGGAAGAACGCGAGTAGGCTAAAAGCTCGAACGCGAGAGAGGTTCATCGAGCTCGAGGTGTCCTCCGGGAAGCGTTGCGACGCGGGCGCCCTCGACCCGCACCTTCACCGCCGAGAAGCCGAGCGACGGTTGCGTGAGGGTCCAGACGAGCGCCTTGAACTCCGCCGACTCCGCGAACCCGCCTTCGGCGGAGGACGCGACGTCTTTAGAGATATCGACGTCTGCGGTTGATCCCTGAACGTCGACGGCGCGCACGTGCGTTCCCGCGGGGAAGCGAATCGCCTCGACGCCGGGCGGCGGTCCGGCGATGCACTGCGTCGCCGCGTAGAACGCGACGCTCGCGCGGTCGCGCGCGGGGCCGAGCGAGACGTGCCACGGCGCCAGCGTCGTCCCGTCCGCTTTCGCGTAGTAGACGTCGATGCCGGCGCTCGCAACCGGGCCGGTCTTGCGGGTGGTGTACCACCACGCGACGCCGGCCGCCGCGACGAACAGCACGATGAGCACCAAGGCGCGCGAAGCTCGCATCTTGGAGTGCGTGCGTTCGCCGCTTACGCTACGCGTTCCGTCCTTGGCGCCGGTAGGTGATCCGCCCGCGCGTCAGATCGTACGGCGAGAGCTCGACGTCGACGTCGTCACCGGGCGTGATGCGGATGCGAAAGCGGCGCAGGCGACCCGCGAGGCTGGCGAGGATCGTGTGGCCGTTCTCGAGCTCGACCTTGAAGGTCGAGCTGGGAAACGTTTCGACGACGCGGCCGACCAGGCTCAGCGTGTCTTCTTTGACGACGGGGGTCATCGGCTCGCGGCGCTTCTTGCCGCCGCCGCCCTTGCGTCTGCGCGGAGGGGGAATGGGAGCTCCTTTGCTATGGTGGGCGAGGCTCTGCTCCCGACGCATTCGCTCCCCGCGCCGGTTTCGCTTGCGAAAGCGGCTTCCGCGCGCCGGAGGGCCGCGCGCAAAGGAACTTCGCCGACCCCGGGCGGGTCATGCAGACGCCATGATCACCACCGCCATCATCGTCGGAGCCGTGGGCGTTGCCGCCGGCTTCACCTGGGATTACGTCATCAACCGAGGCAAGTAGGCCCCGGGTCGGCTTCACGCTGACCTTACGCACCGGGGGACCGCCCCTGGCACCATTTCGGCGGAAGGTGTGTTAAAGTAGCGGAGCCGGACGGACCGAAGGCGTCATTCGTCCCGGCTGATAGTACGAGTCGTGTCCCGCGTGGTCTGGCGCTCAGGCGTTCTCCCAGTTCAGGTACATCGCACGTCTACAAACCCCCCGACGCCGGAGTTCAATCGATGTACACTGACGAAACCCTGAATTGCACCGACTGCAATGCGCCCTTCACGTTCTCGGCCGGAGAGCAAGAGTTCTTCGCCGCGAAGGGCTTCACCAACAAGCCCAACCGCTGTCCCGACTGCCGTGCGGCCCGCAAGGCCCAGCGCGGTGGCGGTGGTGGCGGCGGCAGCTCGTACTCGGGCGGCGGCTACGGCGGCGGCCGTCCGCAGCGCGAGATGTTCCAAGCCACGTGCAGCGCCTGCGGGAAGATCGCCGAAGTCCCGTTCCAGCCGCGCGGTGACAAGCCGGTGTACTGCCGCGACTGTTTCTCGTCGCGCCAGTCGTACCGCTGAGCCGCAGCGCTTCAACGGGAACCGCGAGGCCCGGGGATCCGTCCCCGGGCTTTTGCTTTTAGGGTGAGGCGGAGTCGGAGGCGATCTTGAGCTTCCAGTCCTGGAGCGCGGTGCCGTCGAGCGCCATGTTCTCGAGCAGCGCGCGCAGCGTGCCGGCGGCGATCCCGCCGTGGGTGCGCTCGCGTCTGAACGCCGGCTCCCAGGCCTGATACCACAGCGTCGCCTCGACGCGCAGGCGGGCGGGCGCGAGCGCGGTCCGCGGCGTGATGCGATAGGTCACCACCGCCTCGCCCTTGCCGTCGGCGTAGCGCGGATCGGTGGTGACGTTCACGCCTTCCGGATGCGTCGCCTCGAGCCAGTTGTGCGGGAGCGGCAGCCCGGGGACGCCGTCCTTGCGCCAGCCCAGCGGCAAGAGGCGGTTGTCCTTGACGTGGTGGTCGCGGCGGATGAAGCTCTCGGTGAACCGGCCGTCGGCGTCCTTCACCAGCTCTTCGTAGATCTGCACTTGATCGGGCCGCGTGATGGGATGCGCTTCGTCGAAGTGCGGCTGGTACTGCTGCGCGCCGCCGGGTCCGGGCAAGAAGTACTCGGTCGGGAGCACCTTGTCGTCGGTGTAGTCGACGATCTCGCCGTTGCGGTTCGTCGTCCCCGACGCCCACACGACCTTGCCGTCGGGATCGAGCACCTTCAGCTCGACGAAGGCGCGGCGGAAGCCGACGCCGCTGGGGAAGCGGTGGCCGACCAGGCTGCGGACGCCGACGTTCGCGACCAGCGTGCCGCCCTCCATGCGCACGTTCAAGTCCACCTTCGCGGTCTTCGCGCGCGCCTGGTGCACGACGTTGTCGATCGCGTCCGGGAGGTCCGTCGTCGAGCCGGTCATGTAGTCGTTCAGCCGCACGCCCAGGATCGCGGAGTTCTGCTGGAACGCGCGCAGCAGGAACGCGTTGAGGCCGAGCAGCTCGTGGCGGCGGAACGGGTTCTGGTCGACCTTGTTCGGATCGGGGTGCCCGCTTTGCCGGCCCTCGCGGTAGCGCACGAAGATCGAGTCGATCGGCGCCAGGTGATCGGCTTGCGGGTAGTTCTGGTCCTGCACCACCGCGATCTGCGTCTGAATCGCCGGCTGGTGGACGTTGAGCCGTTCGTTTTCGACGCCGGTCGGCATGTGGCAGGCTTGGCACGACTGCGCGTGCGGACCGGCCTTGTACTCGGTCTGGTACGCGCTGTTCACCCACTCGACGTACGTGTTCTGCTCGACGTCGTGCGCCATCGCCGGCACGATGGGGTGAATCTTGCTCGGCGAGTCGACGACCGGCAAGTTGATGCTGTGGCAGGTCGTGCACAGCCGCGCCGACTTCGTGAGGTCACTGAAGACCGGCTTCGCGCCGAGCGACTCGCTCATCGGCTGGGTTGCGACGCCGAGGTGCGGGTTCAGCTCGTGCGCGGGGATCGGGTCGTTGCGGAACGGCCCGTTCAGCTTGTCGGGCGGGCCGACGGTGAACAGTCCGGTGCTCTTGTGCACGAGCACATACGCGAGCGAGGCTTTCTCCTCGGGCGTCTGCGTGATGTGGTGGCAGACCGTGCAGCTGATCCCGTCGCGCGCGAGGCCGCCGTAGTGCAAGCCGGGATCGATCTTGTGTGCGACCTCGGCCGTATGGGCGACGCTGGACGGCGGCGTCTCGAAGACCCAGTTCAGGTTGAAGTGCGCGTTCGGGCCGTGGTCGATCTCGTTGGTGCGCTTGCCCATCACGCCGTGGCAGCGCATGCAGGTGTCGACGACTTGCTGCTTGAGCGTGTCGCGCGTCTGCTGCGGATGCTCGCCGGCGATGCGCTGCGCGGGGATCCCGTCGATGTAGTGCAGCTCGCTCTCGATCTGCGAGAAGAAGATCGGATCGCGCCCGGCCAAGCCCATCGGCGACCAGCGCCACTCGCCGTACTCCGAGACGTTGACGCCGGCCGGACCCGGCGGCGGCGAAGGCGGCGCCGTCCAGCTCGGTGACGGCGTGAGCCACATGGTCGGGTTGGTGGCGGGTCCCGACGCGCCGCCGTGGCAGCTCATACACTGATCCGAGGTGAGAAACTCGGCCGGCAGCTGCGCGTGCGGGTTCGTGATGTTGCCGTCGAGCGGCTCGGGCGGGAACGGGCGCACGGCGACCGGCGCGGCGACGTGGCGCGTGATCAGCGTCGGCTGCAGCTTGTTCTTCTCGTGCTCGGTGTCGATGACTTTCGGTGCGGTCGAAGGCAGCGCCCAGGGCGGCGGCGTGCGCCACGAGTCGTCGACTTTGAACGTGATCGGGTCGCCGGGAAAGCCTTTGATGTTGGTGAGCGAGGCGAAGGTCGCGGCGTCGTTCGCCGAGGCGTGGCAGCGCAGGCAGTACAGGCCGAAGCCGGCGTTGGGATACTGCACGCCGCCGAACGTCATCCCGGGCGTGTAGACTTCGGCCCAGAACCAGCCGTCGCGCGAGGCCGAGTTGCGGCGGATCATCACCGTCCAGTCGGTCGGCTTCAGCTCGCCGTCCGGCAGGCCCAGATATTTTGCGGCGGGCGGATTGTACTGTTCTTTGATGATGACGGCGCCGTCCGCGGGAACGCCCGTGCGCCCGTTGCGCAGCCAGCGCATCACCTCGGGCGAATAGTAGATCCGCACCGCGGGATGGGTGCCGTAGTACTGCGCGTGCACGTACGGCCCCGTGTCGCGGACGTACTTGTCGACGCACCAGCCCAGCCGCCGGTACTTGTACGTCTGGAGATACGCCAGCATCCGCTTCTCGATCGCGGTCGGCTCGCCGCGCGGGATCTCGTTCGCCGGCGGGAGCCGCAGCTCGGGCGGCGCCGGCTGCGGGCTCGCGCAGGGCTCGTGCGCGGACGGCGGCGGAACGGCGCCTTGCGCCGTCGAGGCGCCGCGCGACCCTTCGACGCCGAAAAACAGCACTGCGACGAGGGCCGCGAGCAAACAGAGCAAACCTCGCACGAGTCCGGTTTTCCTCGGCTTCTCAGGCGAACAGGAGGCGGTCGGCGTTGTGCAGGTCGTTCTTGTCGTAATACGACGCGACCCACTTGTCGTTCGTGTCGAGGTACCAGTGCGCGTCGCGCGCGGCCTGCCGCTTGTCGGCGACCGGGCGCTTCGGTCCGCCTTTCTTGCGCGCGTAGGCGTCGAGGAAGTTGAAGTGGTCGACCAAGCCCAGCGCTTCGATCGCGAACACGACCGCGACGTCGCCGTCATGGATCTCGAGCAGGTTGTCGCCGTTGTTCGTCTCGCCGCCTTGGGCAAGGTTCGACGAGCCGCAGTAGACGACCGGGTCGGCGCCGTTGAAGCCGCACACGACGAACTTGTGGTGAATCTCGTGGCCGACACCGCCGATGTTCGGCACCTGGCTGAAGGGCGGCGGCAGCATCGTGCTCGTCGGCTTGCCCGTGGTCAGAATGCCGCCGGACTTGCCTGGCTTGTACAGGTAAATCCCACCCGGGTTGTCGGAGATTCCAAAACTGAACACCGCCTGATCCGCGTGCAGCTTCTTCAGCGCCGTGTACACCGGGCTCACACCCTTGTCGATCGCCATGACCGCGAAGAGCACGCTGCCTTTGCCGCGCCCGGCCTTGCACTCTTGGTCGATGCGCTTGACGATCCCGCCCAGGACCGACTTGGCCTCGGCGTCGGAGTGCGGCGCGAACGTGATCGAGGTCTTCGGGATCGAGCCGCTCTTCGCGACGAACGGCTGGGCCGCGAACCGCGACTTCACGAACGCGGGCTTCTTGACGCCGTCCTTCCAGGCTTCTTCGAAGACCGCCGCGTACTCGCCGGCGACGCCCGGGTCGTCGAAGATCAGGACGTGGTTGGCATTGACGTACAGCCCGGTGATCGAAAAGTTCGTCGAACCAGTCAGCACCTTGACCGCATTGCCGCCCTTCGAGACGATGAACACTTTGTCGTGCGAGTAGCGGCCGAACTTCCCGCGCAGGATCGGGGCGTTCTTGCCGCCCGCCGCCTTACGGAACGCCGCCTCGAACAGGTCCTCCGGCGACTTCTTCTTCGCGGTCGACTTGTGCAGTGAGGCGTTGTCGAGGATGACGCGGACGCGCCTCTGCTTGGCGAGCTCGAGCAGCGCGCCGATGACGGCCGGCTCGTTCAGGTCGTACGCGAACACCTCGAGGCTGAGGCTGCGGTCGTTCGCGACCTCGGTCAGGATGTCGACGATCTTGGTGCGCGCGGTGAATCCCAGCCAGCCGTACTCGTCGGCGAACGTGTACGTCTGACCGGCGGCGTTCTTCCCCGACTGCTGGCTCGTGTCGAAGACGAGCGGGTGCTGCTTGGGCTGGATGAGCGCGTTCTTACCGAAGTGGTTCACGAAGGCTTGGGACTGGGTGAACCCGCGCGTGAAGCCCAGACTCAGGCCGCCTTTCTCGAACGGTTGGACGTCGATCGCCACGCTCGCCGAGAGCGTCTGGTCGAGCGGCGTGAGCGACCCGTGCGCGTCGAAATAGCGCGGCGTCGCCGTGTAGGTGTACCGGCCGGTCGCGGGCGTGAGCCCTTGGTGCGCCGAGCCCGGGACGTGCAGCCAGCGAAACTTGCGGAACGGCGCGTTGATCGACGAGTTCGGCGGTTCTTTTGCGTCCTGCGCGTGATCGCCGGGGTTCTCGAACTGCAGCTCGTTGAGGAGATAGTACGGCGCTTGGCCCGGCGGCTCACATTGAATCGTGAAGCCGGCGAGCCCGCGCGTGCTGCCTTTGTCCAGATTGAACGCGAGCAGCGTCTTGAAGTCGCCGGCCCACGCGCGCACGGAGAACGAACCCTTGGTCGCGGTCGTGCTTCCCACAGCCACCCTCCTCGACCGACCCCTTGGTCGCCAAGACGGGCCGTTCCTCCGGCGCCGCGCGGCTGGAACGAACGGGAACCGAACCTACTTCGGAAAGAGCACGCGCGTGCTGCCGGAGCGCTCCACCTCTTCGACGCGCGCGTAGGTGCGGCCGACGAAGTCCATGCTCGGGTTCGTCACCCCGAACCACATCCGTTCGTTCTTGAAGTGGTGCCAGAGGTGGTACTTCTTGATCCAGCGCCCGAACGGCGTCTTCGGCACGAACGGGATGTGGGCGACGAAGTGCACCCACTCGTACCACAAGAGCCCGAGCAGACTTCCGAGCAGCAGCGTCGCGCTGACGCTCCAGCTCCGCGTCACGGCGAAGTAGATGCCGAACGTCAGCGCGGCGACCGGGACCGCAAACCACAGCGGGAGGAACAGCAAGTCCAGCCGCGCCGGGTCGATGTGGTGGTCGTAGTGCAGCCGGTGCTGCAGCTTCAGCACGAACGGGTGGTTCTGCGGGGGCGCGTGCAGCATGAAGCGGTGCGTCGTGTACTCCGAGACGAAGAACACCAGCGCGCCGAGCGCCACCGCGAGGAGGCTGGCCGGCGTAAACGCGAGCGCGCGCGTCGCGAACAGCACGAGCAGCGCGACGATCCCGAGCGCGAGGACCGCGTTGCTGCCGTGGCGCCAGAAGCTCGCAAAGGTTGCCATCAGCGCTCCTCCTCGGGGCGGCGGCGCGGCAGCGCGTACCAGGCCTCGTCGCAGGCGCGGCGGTCGGCGTCGTCCAGCTCGATCTTCAGCGCGCCGAGCGAGTCGCGCAATTGCTCCGCGCGGCTCGCGCCGACGATCGCCGCCGTGACGCCGGGCTGGTCGAGGACCCAGCGCAGCGCGACGTGGGTGAGCTTCTTGCCGCGCGAAGCGACGTCGTGCGCGAGCTGCTCGACGACCTCGAGCTGCGCGTCCTGCCAGTAGCGCTGCTGGTAGAGCGAGGCCGCGTTGCCGAGCGTGAAGCGCGTCCCTTCTTGCGGCTGCTCGCCGGGTTTGTACTTTCCGGTCAGCACGCCGGCGGCGAGCGGGTTGAAGACGACCGCGCCGACGCCGTTCGCCTGCGCGGCCGGGAGCAGCTCGGCCTCGATCGCGCGGTACAAAAGATTGTAGCGCGGCTGCACCGCGTCGAAGCGCACGGTGCGCTCGCGATCCGCCGCCCACAGCGCGGACATCATCTGCCAGGCCGCGATGTTGCTGCAGCCGGCGTAGCGGATCTTGCCGGCGCGGCGCAGGTCGTCGAACGCGGCGAGCGTCTCGTCGATCGGCGTCTCGGGATCCCAGCGGTGGATGTAGTACAGGTCGATGAAGTCGGTGCGCAGCCGCCGCAGCGACTTCTCGCACGCGTCGATCACGTGCCGGCGCGCGTTGCCCATGTCGTTCGGTCCCGGTCCGACGCGGTTGTAGACCTTCGTCGCGAGCACGAACCGCTCGCGCTTCCCGGCCAGCCACTCGCCGACGATCTCCTCGGTCCGCCCGACCGTCTCGAGCGTCCCGCCGACCGGGTAGACGTCGGCGACGTCGATGAAGTCGATCCCGGCTTCGCCGGCGACGTCCATGATCTTGAACGACTCCGCGCGGTCCGTCTGCAGCCCGAACGTCATCGTCCCCAGGCATATCCGCGAGATATTCAGGCCGGTGCGGCCGAGCCGGACGGTATCCATCGCCGCTGCCTTCACCGCCTCCGCGCGGTTTCCCAGGCCGCTGGGACTTGATGGCATCCGGTGGGTACACCGTTCAACCGGAACCCTAGGAGGTACCGTTGCTTCGAGTAGTTTGGAAGGGCGCGCTGTGGGTCGCCGCAGCCGTCGTTCTCGCTTCCTGCAGCGGAGGTTCGTCGGGTGCGGTCTCGCCGGGAGCTCAACCCACGTCGACGCCGTCGTTTCCGGGCGCCGGTCCGGGACAACCGGGCGCGACGCCGACGCCGACACCCGGTCCGGGTGCAACACCGACGCCGACGCCGGTGCCGACGCCGGCCGGCGTCACGACGCCCGCGGCGAGCGTGGTGCGTTTGGGCGCGTATCATGTCGCGCCGCAGAAGGTCTTCGTAGCCGGAATTTCATCCGGCGGGTTCTTCGGCGTGCAGATGCACGTCGCGCACTCGGCGGCGTTCAAGGGCGCGGCGATCTACGCCGGCGGCGTGTACTACTGCGCCACCGGCAACGTCGCGACCGCGCTCGGGAACTGCGGCGGCGAGACGGTGAACGGCCAGGCGCTGTACCACAGCACGCTCGCAGCTTCAGAGCTGTATCTCGATCAGCAATCGGCGCTGGGGGCGATCGACAACGAGGCGAACCTGCGCGGGCAGCCGGTGTACCTGTGGTCGGGGACGCACGACTCGATCGTCAACCCGCAAGAGATGGCGGACCTGAATAGCGAGTACCAGCACTACGGCGCGCAGGTGACGTTCGACAATGCGTTTCCCGCCGAGCACGGCTGGGAGTCACCGGACGGCGAGCTTCCGTGCAACGTCGCGACCAGCCCGTACATGCTGACGTGCACGCAGAACGGGCAGCCGTACGACTCGGTGCAGCGCTGGCTCACGATGTTCTTCGGTAGCCTGAGCCCGCGCGGAACGCTAGCGCTGCACGGCAGCCTGATGCGGTTCGACCAGACCGAGTTCGGCGCGAGCGCGGCCAACTCGATGGACACCAAAGGGACGGTCTTCGTTCCGCAGGCGTGCGCCGCCGGCGCGACGTGCGGGTTCGTCGTCGTCTTCCACGGCTGTCTGCAGTACCAGGCGATCATCGGCGACCGCTTCGCGATCGAGTCGGGGATCGACGAATGGGCTGACACGAATCAAGTCATCGTGCTGTATCCCTATGCCGTCCCCGGCTCGGGGGCGGTGGTGAACCCGAACGGCTGCTGGGACTGGTGGGGCTACGACGACCCGAACTACGCCCTCAAGACCGGCACGCAAATCTCCACCGTCTGGAAGATGGTGCAGCGCGTAACCGGAATCCCGTAACCGAAGCCGGTCATATTTCCGCCGTCACCAGCCTTCGTCGTCCAAGACGCTCGCCGCTGAACGATCGAGGGGCTCTTCGCGGCTCTTCTCGGTGGCGTACACCTCGTTCAGCTCGGTTGTTACTTCATCCGAGTCACCGCCGAGGCGCTCCAGCGTCGCTGTGCCTTGGGCCAAAAGCGCTGGATCGGATGTGTGCCAGCCGTAGTGCACGGTGAGAGTTGCATGGTATATCGCTCGGTAGCGTGCGAGCTCGAGCGTGCGCGCGTCGGCCGGGCCGTATGCGGCAAAGAACGCTTTGGCCTCGACGGGCGTGAAGATGAGATCGACAACGGCGAGGTCGAGCGCGGGATTGCCGAGATGGACATCACCCCAGTCGATCACGCCGCCGAGTCCGCCCTCTTGGTTCACGAGCACGTGGCGCGCATAGAGATCGCCGTGAACGATGCACAGCGCGCCTTCGCCCGGCTGCGGCGCGATGCGGGCCAGCTGCTCCGTCAACGAGATCGGGCTTGGAATGACGCCGGCAGCATGCAGTTCGGCGAGCCGGTTGCAGGCCAGCGCAAAGCGCCGCTCGTGCGCGAGCCGGCCGATGTCGTCCGGCGGCAAGCCGCGCGCGACCGCGGCGCTCGGAACGATCCGATGGAGTGCGCGCAAGAACGCGCCGAGCTCGCCCGCGAGCCGCGTGCCGAACGTGGCACGGGGTAGCTCGGAGACCGTCGTCCCGGCGAGGTGCACGTAGCCCGCGAACGGCCACGGAAACGCTTCAGTCGGAATGCCGGCGAAACACGGCACCGGAATCGGCGCGGGAAGCGCGGGTGCGAGCAGCGGTAAAATCGCGACCTCGCGCTCGATGAGCGGAACGGCGATCGTGCGGCGCGGAAACCGGAACACGTACGTACCGCCGACCAGGTAGGCCGTATTGTCCCAGCCGTTACCGAACGGTTCGACGCTCAGGCCGGTGAGCTCTGGGAACTGTGCCGCAATCATCGCTTCCGCATCATCTCGGGAGACGGCGCGCTCGGCGGTCCATTGCGGCTCTGCTCCGTGCGCGGACGTCATCGCCTGCGGCGCAGTCGCACTCGCTCGGTCTCTGCGATCTTGTCGCGCAAGACGTCGACGACGATCGCCCGCCCGAGAGCTTCATATGCCTGTGCCCACAGATCGAGCAGGACGACGTCTTCAGGATTGTCGCGATAGACCGTTTGCATGCCGAGCAACACGCTCGCGGGATAATCCGTTCGCAACAGCTTTTGGCAGAGCTCGGTGAATTCCCGAAGCAACGCCGTTTGTGCTTCGAAATCTCTCAACGATACGGTGAAACGCTCGAACGCGATCGCCGGACCGAAGCTGTCTGCCGGCGCAAGAACGCCCATGCGGTCCTGCACCGGAACGAACCGCCAGTCGTCCGGGCGCGGTGGAACGTACGGGTACGGCACGCCGAGCGGCCCGGTCGCGATCGGGACGGCCGGCAAGTCGAGCCGTCGCGCGGCTTCGGCGTAGGCGTCCGGCTCGGCTTCCTCGTCCTCCGTGAGCGAGTCGTCCTCCGTGTGCGAGTCGTCCTCCGTGTGCGAGTCGGCATGCCACGCCGCGAGATTGGTGAGCGCAGTCCGGAAGTCCGGAGCGATCGCGTCGACGGTGTCGTACACGGGATCGAACGTGAACACCGGCAAATCGCCGACGTTGAGTTCGGGGGCATAGGTTACGAAGCCGTGATGAAGGCCGTCGACGTAAGGCGTCCCAAAGCTGAAGAAATCCGGCACGAAATTAGAATACCCGGCCGAAAGGCTTCGAGCGCGGCGGCCGTGCTGGAATTCCCACGTGAAGCCGAAGGCGGCGTCCTCGTCGATTCCGCGCGTGGCGACGACCGCCTCCGGAAATGCGCGCGGCACGCGAAAGCGATAAGCGCGATTCAGCGCATCGTGAAGCTCGTCGAGAGACAGCTTCGGCGTCCAGACCGGCTCGCCGGAAGGCTCGTCTTCGTCGCTGCCGAGCGATTCGCTCACGACACCGCGGCGTGCAGCGGGCTGGTAAGCGCGCCGCCGGTCAGCGCGCTCACGATGCGCAGCGGGTCGTAGTCGGAGACGTCGATCACTTCGGAGTCGTCGGCGGTGCGGCGGGCGGCGCGGAGGGCTTCGATCGCTTCGGGAAGCGCGAACTGTTCGCCGACGTAGCCGTTGACGAAGCGGCCGCCGCGGATCTCGCCGCGCGCTTCCATGCGGCGCAGCGCGCGCAGCAGCTCGCGCCACGGCGGGGCGAGCGTCTCGCGCGCGACGACGTCGCGGAAAACCACGCCCCAGCGCTCGAGCAGCCGGCGTGCGAACGCCTCGGCGTCGATTCGCTCCGTCTCGGAGTGCAGCCGCGTCCAGCGGCCGCTCGAGGAGCGCGGGCGTGCGCGCAGGCCTTTCTCGCCGAGGCGGCGTTTCGCGTCGATCAGCGAGCGCAGCGCGTCGAAGCCGTCGGCCGTGACGAGCCCCGCGGCGACGAGCTGCCAGAGCGCCTCTTCGACTTCCGAGGGCAGCCGTTTGGTACCGCGCACGACGTCGGCGAAGAACGGCGCGCCGCGGCGGCCGATCTCTTCGAGGACTTCGCGCGCGGCGTGGGAGAGCGCGGCGTTCTGCTCGCCGTCGCGCGCGACGATCAGCGCTTCGCCGTCCTCGCGCTTGAAGAGCGAGATCGGCGCAAGCTTCGTCGGGCGGATGCGGCGTTTGCGCTCGGCGTCGTCGTCCTGGGCGAGCGCGGGGTGCGCCGAGAGCCGGCCCCACATGACTTCGCCGGAGTAGCAGAGCTGGTCGAGATACTCGCGCTTGTAGCGCGCGACCCGCGCGGGCAGGATCGAGGCTTCCCACGCAGCGGCGGGGATCTCGTAGCCTTCGAGCTGCTTGATGACTTGGAGGGTTCCGTCGATGCCGTGCAGCCGCGCGGTCGGCGCGACGTGCTGCCAGCGGTAGAGGAACCGCACGTACTCGGCGGTGCTGACCGGCTCGATCTCGCGCCGCAACTGGCCCAGCGTAAGCCGGTGGATGCGCGCGAGAACGCGGCGGTTGCACCACTCTTCTTCGCCGCCGCTGAAACGACCGCGCAGAAGCTGGCCTTCGATCTCGAGCCGAATCAACGCCGGCTCGACCGCGGACGGATCGACGCCGAAGCGCTCCGCGAGGGCGGCGACGGTGACCGGGGCGGACGATTCGAGCCAGCCACGCAGGACTTCGACGAGCGCTTCCTCGCGCGTCGCGGGCAGCGGCTGCGATGACGGGACGGACGCGATCTCCGGCGCGGCCGTCGCGCCGGGGAAGGCAACGCGCGCGATGTCGAGCCGCTCGGCACAGGTCCAGAACTGCTTGTCGCCGTATGCCAGCGCCGTCGCGCGGCGCTGCGCAACGAGCTCGTCGTACCACGCGGTCCACTCGGCAACCGGCGGCAGGACGATCAGCGTGTCGAGTGCGTCGTGCAATTCGTCGGCGTCGCGCACGACCGGCCACACCGACTCGCTGACCTCCGCGATCGCCGCCGGGTCGAGGATGCCGGCGCCCGTCTCGGCGTCGCTGCGAATCGTGCGGCGCAGCGTCACGGCGCGCGCGCGGCGCTCTTCGAGCGGCGCGTCGTCGAGGTACGCGTACGGGTTCGCGTTGAGGATCTCGTGGCAGAACGGCGAGGGCTCCGGCGTGTCGACCGCAACCGTCTTGATCGCGCCGCTCTCGACGGCGCGCAGGATCTCGGTGAGGCCGTCGAGGTCCATCGCTTCGCGCAGGCAGTTGTCGATCGTCTCGCGGACGAGGACGTGATCCGGGATGCGGATCGGGCCGGTCAGATTTTCCGCGCATGCGGCGGCGTCGGGAAAGCACGACGCGAGCAAGTCTTCGGCGCGCATCCGCTGGATCTGCGGTGGCGTCTTCTTGCCGCCGCGCATCCGCAAGATCGCGAGCGCCCGGGTCGCGTTCCAGCGCCAGCGCGCGCCGAAGACGGGCGCCGCGAGCAGCGCTTGGGTGAGCGTCTGCTCGACGCTCGCCGACTTGACGTACTCCCAGACGATCTCCAGCGGAAAGGCGTGCTGGTCGCTCAGCGAGAGGCAGATCCCGTTGTCGGTCGCGGCCGCCTGCAGCTCGATGTTGAACGAGCGGCAGAACTTCTTGCGCAGCGCGAGCCCCCACGCGCGGTTGATCCGCGCGCCGAACGGCGTGTGCAGGATCAGCTGCATCCCGCCGGCTTCGTCGAAGAAGCGCTCGGCGACGATCGTCGTGTCGGTCGGCACGGTGCCGAGCACGACCTTACCGGCGCGCACGTACGCTATCGCCTGGTCGGCGCCGGCGCGGTCGAGCCCGCACTCCTCGATCAGAAACTGCTGCGCGGCGGCGTCGTCGCGCTCGTCGATCGCCGCGCGAACCTGCGCGACCTCGTGCGAAAGCTCGATCGTGCGGCCGGGACCTTCGCCGTTCCAGAACGGGATGGAGGGCGGCGCGCCGTGCGCGTCGGCGACGCGAACGACGCCGGGCTCGACGCGCCGAATCTGCCACGACGTCGTGCCGAGCAGAAAGATGTCGCCGGCCATGCTTTCGACGGCGAAGTCCTCGTCGATCGTGCCGACGACGTGGCCGTCGGGCTCGACGACGACGTTGTAGTTTGCCGTCTCGGGGATCGCGCCGCCGGAGGTGATCGCGGCCATGCGCGCGCCGCGCCGGCCGCGCAGCCGCCCGTTGACGCGGTCGTGGTGCACGTACGTGCCGCTGCGCCCGCGCGAGGTCGCAACACCGTCGGCGAGCATCGCGACGACGTCGTCGAAGTCTTTGCGCGACAGGTCGCGGTACGGATACGCCGAGCGCACCAGCGCGAAGAGCTCTTCGACGTTCCAGTCGTCGGCCGAACAGGCCGAGACGATCTGCTGCGCGAGGATGTCGAGCGGCGCGCTCGGGATCTTCAGCGCGTCCATCGCGCCGCTGCGGATCGCGCGCACCAGCGCCGCGCACTCGAGCAGCTCGTCGCGCGTCGTCGCGAACAGCCGGCCTTCCGGCTTCGCGCCGACCCAGTGGCCCGAGCGCCCGATGCGCTGTAGCGCGACGGCGATCGAGCGCGGCGAGCCGAGCTGCACGACCAAGTCGATCGAGCCGATGTCGATGCCGAGCTCGAGCGAAGCGGTCGCGACGACGGCTTTGAGATCGCCGTTCTTGAGCCGGTTCTCGGCGTCGAAGCGCAGCTCTTTCGCCAGCGAGCCGTGATGCGGCATGACGACGCCCTCGCCGAGCCGCTGCTGCAGCGCGAACGTAACCCGCTCGCTCATCCGCCGCGTGCTGACGAAAACGAGCGTGGTGCGGTGCGCGCGAATCAGCTCGGCGAGCCGGTCGTAAATCTCGCCCGACATCTCGTTGCTCGCTACGCAGCTCAGCTCGTCCTGCGGCACTTCGACGGCGAGCGTCATCGCGCGGCGGTGGCCGACGTCGACGACCAGCGCGTCGGGGCTCAAGAATTGTGCCACGCGCTCCAGCGGACGGACCGTGGCGGAAAGGCCGATCCGCTGCGGCCGCCGGCCGCTCTCGCGCAGCACCAGCTCGTCGAGCCGCGCCAGCGTGAGCGCGAGGTGCGAGCCGCGCTTGTCCGCCGCCATCGCGTGGATCTCGTCGACGATCACCGTCCGCACGCGCGAGAAGAGCGCGCGCGAGCGCTCCGCCGTGAGCAAGATGAACAGCGACTCGGGCGTGGTGACCAGCACGTGCGGCGGCTTGCGCAGCATCCGCGCGCGCTCCGTCTGCGTGGTGTCGCCGGTCCGCGTGGCGGTGCGAATCTCGTCCAGCGCGATCTCGCGCGCGGCGGCACGTTCGAGCAGCTCGGCGAGCGGGGTCTCGAGGTTCTTGCGGATGTCGTTGGTCAGCGCCTTGAGCGGCGAGACGTAGACGACGAACGTCTCGTCCGGCAGCCCGCCTTCGGCCGCGCGCCGGATCAGCTCGTCGAGGCACAGCGTGAAGGCGGCGAGCGTCTTTCCCGAGCCCGTCGGCGCGGAGATCAACACGTCGCGGCCGGCTCGAATCAACGGCCAGCCTTGGACCTGCGGTTCGGTCGGCTCCCCATAGCGAGCCGCAAACCACTCCCCGACGAGCGGGTGAAAGTCGCCCAGCACAGTCCTCTCTTCAACCCCGGAGCGGGGTGTCCGTTTGCAGTCCAGAAGCGGCGCTGCATGAGCCGCACGCTGCGCTGTCTTGCCGTTCTGCTTTGCCTCGTCCCGGGCCCGGCCCGGGCGTCGGTGCCGGCGGACGGCACGTACGCGGTCGTCGTCCAATGGCCGCCGCATTCGCCGTGGCAGCGGTTCGCTTTGAGCCTGCAGGGCCAGGCGGGCACGCTGCACCTCGGCGGCCGCGAGCCGGCGCTGACCGTCGCGCGCGCCGGCGACACGCTGGACCTGCGCTGGCCCGCGCGCAGCGGCGAGGGGCACTTGCACGGCGACCTCGCCGACGACCACGGCGTCACGACGTTCTCCGGAACGTTCACGCAAGGGCCGAACAGCGCCCCGTTTCAGGCGATCCGGGTCGCAACGGCTCGCGCGAACGACGACGCTCTCCGCGACGGTGAGTACCGCATCTCGGCGAGCCGGTCGATCTTCCTTGCGCGCTCGAGCGAGATCGGCGGCGCGCGCATGGTTTTCGACAGCGACACGGGGCGCATCGGCGTCCTGACACCGGTTTCCGAGTCGGTGGAAGTCCTCGGCGCGACGGTCGGATCGCTGCTTCCGATCGCGGCGCGCTTCAGCTTTGCACCGCCGGACTCCACAGGGGCCGAAACGCTCGCCCTGCAGTACGGCGACGAACCGGTGCTGCACGCGCAGCGCATGCCGTATCGCAGCGAAGAAGTGACCTTCCACAACGGCGCGGTCACACTGCGCGGAACGCTCATGATTCCGCCAGGTTCCGGCACGCATCCCGCGATCGTCCTGGTCCACGCGGCCGGACCGCAGCGCCGGCCGCTCGGACTCTACCCGTATGCGCTGATGCACCTCGGGTTCGCCGTCCTCGCGTTCGACAAGCGCGGTGCCGGCGAGTCGACCGGCGACTACCGGACGGCGAGCTATCCCGATCTGGCGGGCGACGTCGTCGCCGGAATCGATGCGATCAAGGAGAATCCGGCGGTCGATCCGCACCGCATCGGGATATTCGCGAGCAGCAACGGCGGCTGGGTCGCGCCGGTCGTCGCGACGCAGAGCCATGACGTGGCGTTCATCGTCTGCCGCGTCTGCTCGATGCTGACGGTCGCGCAGAACCAATTGTACGAGCGCGAAACCGAGGAGCGGGATGCCGGAGTGGGCGCCGCCGACGTCGCGCGCGCCGTCGCGCTGCACGACGCGTACACCAGCGCGGTCGTGTCGAACACCGGCTGGGACGCGTTGCGCGCCCGAATCGCCGCCGCGAAGAACGCCGACTGGTTCGAGAACGCGGGCGTTCCGGACGAAGTGCCGCCTGATCCCGCCGCGCGCGCCGCGCAAGCGGCGCAGCTGGCGTTCGATCCGGCGCCGTACTGGAAGCGCGTCAAGGTGCCGGTGCTCTTTCTATTCGCCGAGAACGACGGCTACGTGAAGACCACCGCAAGCGCACCGCTCGCCGCGCGCTACATGCACGACGCCGGCAATGCCGGCGCCAAGATCGTCGTACTGCCGCACGCCGATCACGGCTTCCTCGAGTCCGCGACCGGGCTGCCTTCGGAGACGCAGCGCGCCACCCGCTTCGCCGGCGGCTTCATCGAAGCGCTCTCGGCGTGGACGTCGGAACACCGCCTCGCGCTCGCGCGTTGAACCGCCCGTGATCTCGATTCGGGGATGCGCGCTCGCCGTCGTGGTCGTCGCGCTTGTCTCAGCGGCCGTGCCGGCGTCCGTCTGCGCGCAGTCGCTGCCGCCGCCTCCGCCACCGCCGGTTCCGTCCGCCACCGCGACGCCGTTTCCGTCGTTGTCACCGCCGCCTGGGACCCAGTCGCCCTCGCCGTTTCCGACGCCGTCCGGCGGGCCGTCGCCGCCGCCGAGCACGTCGCCGCTACCAGGATTGCCGATTCGGGTGGACCGCTCGCGGGTCGGCGTTGTGCCCGGGACGACGATTGTCGTCAACGTGTCGGGTGGGGTCGGGCCGCTCGTTGCGCAGGCGTCGTTCGACGGGGTTGACGTGCGGTACGACGATCTCACGCGGCGGCTCTCGCTCACCGGGCGAACGAACGGGCGGGGGACGGTGACGCTTTCCGATGCGGCCGGGGATACCGCAGTCGTCAACGTGCTCGTTGCGCCGCCGGCAGGTGTCGTGCCGAACGACGCGCTCGTCGAGCTGGCGGGAACCGTCTCGCCGCAGTTCGCACGCGACCGCGTGCAAGCGGCGGTCGCGCAGCTCGCCCAGATGCAGCCGGGCACGACCCTCTCGGTCGGCGGCGTGAACACTGCCGCGCTGCGACCGGGCGACGCGCTGGAAGCGCGCGCGAACGTCGCAATCAGAGGCAACGACAACTACGTCGATCAAATTGGAACGACGAACGTGCACCTGCGCGTCGACTCGCTGCCGCCGCTCGACCCGCTCGTGCTCTTCTACAGCGACGATCCGGAACGGCTCGGACCGCTCGACGACGGGGTTTTGCTCCGCGGCACGATCGACGCCACGCGCCCCGCGCGCGCGTACGTCTATCACGTCTCCGACGCCGGCAGCCGGCGGCTCTACATCGCGTTGCAGGCCGCGGGCGGAACGTCGCGCGTGCAGGTGCTCGGCGCGTCGGCCGGACCGAACGACGCGTTCTCCTACGTCGGACACCTTTCGACGAAGCGTTATCTGCTAGAGCGGGCACCGCAAGAGAGTTTCGTCGCGACCGTCGCGCCCGGCTTGCCGTATTTCATCCCGCTCGGCGCCGGGCCGCTGCTGCCGGGACAGCTCCTCGCGAGCATCGACGATTTGCGCGTGCTCGACGGCGGGCCGGTGAACGTGATGGTCGTCGCGGCCGGCACCGGCGTCGATCCGTCGACGCTTCTCGGTCAGCCGGAGCACCCCAGCGACGGCCACTTCCGGCGCGGCGAGTTCTCGCTTGCGAACGTTCCGCCGCTGGCGCTCGCATACACCGTCGGCGGCCCGGAGCCACAGCCGTTCGCCGCGGGCGTGCGCTATTACGCGAACGGACAAGCAGCATTTCCGAACCTGCGCCCGGATCTCAACGCACAAGCCGGACAGCGCGCGCCGCTCGCCGGCGACTACGGCGTGCTGCGCAGCGTCTCGCTGCAGATCGCGAACCCGACCTCCGCGCCGCAGAACGTCTACTTGTACGAACAGCCGGGCGCGAACGGCGGCGTGACGACCAACATCTGGTTCACCGGCGATCCCGCGCCGACCGAGGTGCTCTGCGTGAGCGATCCCTCGCAGCGCTATCTGGTCAAGGGCTTCGGCCTCGCACCCGGACAGACGCTGACGGTGACCGGCTCGTACATGACCGACGGCACGTCGTTTCTCCCGGTGTACTTCGGCCTCACCCCAACGCTGCCGCCGGCCGCACCGCCCAACGGCTGCGGCCCGAAGCCGGGTTATCCGCCGCCGTCGATCTGATCAGTCGTCGTCGCGGTCGGAATGGCGGTGGTGCTTCGCGTCGCAGTCGTGGTCGGCGTGGTGACCACCGTCGCGGTCGGCATCGTGGCGGTGCTCGTCGTGCTTGTCGCGGTCGCCGTCGTGCCGGTCGCCGCGGTCGGCGTCACAGCGCGGGCTCGGTGAGGGCACCGGCGTCGCGGTCGGCACCGGCGTAGGCGCCGGAGTCGGCGTCGCGGTCGGAACGGGGGTCGGCGTCGGGAGAGGGACCGACGCCGCGCGGCGCAAGGCGGCCGGTGCGAGCGGAGAAATGGGCGCGACGCCCGGCGTGCTCGACGAGCCGGCTCCGCCGCCGCACGACGCCAGCAACGCCGCGGCCGTGAGCGCAAATCCTATGCCCGACAGTGATCTCTTCATGAGTGCCGACTCCGTAAGGGTACTAGGGCTCGCCCGCCTACTTGTTACGGATCGGCACCCGGCGTCAATTCCTCAACGCGACGCTGCTTTTGTGACGGCGCGCACGGCGAACACGTCGGCCATCGCGCTCCGGTACGCCGCCGAGGCGAACGTGTCGGAGCGTGCCGGGATGCCGCGCGCCGCGCCGGCGCAGGCGGCCCGCACGGCGTCGGCATCCTTCGGGTTGACGCCTTTCAGCGCCGCCTCGACGCCGCTTGCGCGGAACGCCGCGTCGCCGACGCCGGTGATCGCAATGCGCGCCGAGGCGATCTCGCCGCCGCTGAGGGTGAGCACCGCGGCGGCGCCGACGACGGCGTAGTGCGAGGCGGGATGGTGGAACTTCACGTACGCCGAGGCGGGCGCCGGCGCGAACGAAATCTTCGTAAGGACCTCGCCGGGATCGAGCGCAGTCTCGAACATGCCGCGGAAGAAGTTGCCGGCGGGCACGTCGCGCGTGCCGGATTTTCCGGCGATCGTCAGCGTCGCGTCGAGCGCCAGCAGCACCGCGGGATAATCCGCCGAGGGATCGCCGTGCGCGGAAGCTCCGCCGATCGTGCCGCGGTTGCGGACTTGCGGATCGCCCAAGTCGTTCGCCGCGTCCCACAGCACCGGCGCGTTCTTTCGCAGCTCATCGCTGTCGGCGAGCTTCGCGTGCTTCGTCAGGGCGCCGATCGCGATCGGATCCGAGGCGGCGTCGATTTGGTCGAGGTTCGGGATCCCCGCGATGTCGATCAGCACGGCGGGCTCGGCCAGCCGCAGCTTCATCATCGGAATGAGCGAATGACCGCCGGCGAGCAGCTTTGCTTCGCCGCCGTGCGCTTCGAGCAGTCGGATCGCGTCCTCGACGCTGTTGGCGCGAACGTAGTCGAACGTAGCCGGAATCATCGCACGCTCCCGTTGGGCTTGGGCTGCATCGCCGCCCACAGCTTCTCCGGCCGCAGCGGCATGTCGATGTGAGTGACGCCGAACGGCGCGAGCGCGTCGATCACGGCGTTCGCGACCGCGGGCGTCGAGCCGATCGTCCCCGCTTCGCCGACGCCTTTGATCCCGAGCGGGTTCACCGTCGTGCCGGTCACCGTGTGGTCGAGCTCGTAGTGCGGGACTTGCTCGGCGTGCGGGACCGCATAGTCCATCAGCGTCCCGGTGAGCAGCTGGCCGTTCTCGTCGTAGACGACCTCCTCGAAGAGCGCCTGCGCGAGGCCTTGCGCGATCCCGCCGTGCACCTGCCCTTCGACGATCATCGGGTTCAGCAACCGCCCGCAGTCGTCGACCGCGAGATACTTGACGACCTTCACTTGGCCCGTCTGCGCGTCCACCTCGACGACGCAGACGTGGGTGCCGAACGGGAAGACGAAGTTCGGCGGCTCGAAGCGCCGCGTCGCGTCGAGTCCGGGCTCGAGTCCGGGCGGCAGCTTGTCGCCCATGAACGCGAGGAACCCGGCTTCGGCGGTCGTCATCGACTTCGATGGATCGCCGCGGACGCCGATCTTGCCGTCGCGGTACTCCAGATCGTCGGGGTTCGCTTCCCACTGGTGCGCCGCGATCTTGATCGCTTTGGCTTGAATCGTCTCGATCGCGAGCTTGAGTGCCGCGCCGCCGACCGCGGTGCCGCGCGAGCCGAACGTGCCGACGCCGTACTGCACCTTGTCGGTGTCGCCGTGCACGACGGTGACCTGGTCGATCGGGACGCCGAGTTCGTCCGCGACGATCTGCGCGAACGTCGTCTCCTCGCCTTGGCCGTGCGGCGAGATGCCGGTCAGCACGGTGACGCTCCCGGTCGGCTCGACGCGGATCGTCGCCGAGTCCCAGCCGGCCGCGGGCATCGCCGCCGAGGGGCCCATGCCGCAGACTTCGACGTAGGTCGAGAGGCCGATGCCGAGATACCGGCCTTGTTTGCGCAGCGCTTCCTGCTGTTTGCGCAGGCCGGCGTAGTCCGCCAGCTTGAGCGCCTTCTCCATCGTGTTCTCGTAGTCGCCGGAGTCGTACGTCAACCCGGTCGCGGTCGTGTGCGGGAACGTGCCGGAGATGAAGTTCTTGCGGCGCACGTCGGCCGGGTCGAGGTTGAGCTTCTGCGCGACGATGTCGATCGCGCGCTCGATAAAGAACGTCGCCTCGGGCCGGCCGGCGCCGCGGTAGGCGTCGGTCGACATCGTGTTGGTGAACACGCCGACGCATTCGGCCTGGATGTTCTTGATGTCGTAGCAGCCCGGTGCCATTAGCACGGTCAGCGTCGGGATCACGGGGGTGAGGAGCTGGTGGTAGGCGCCCATGTTGGCGGTGATCTTCAGCCGCAAGCCGGTGATCGTGCCGTCGCGCTTCGCGGCGATCTCGAGATCGTCGATCTGGTCGCGGCCGTGGATCATCGCCTGGAAGCACTCCGAGCGCGTCTCGATGTACTTCACCGGGCGTTCGAGCTGCATCGCGACCCAGCTCACCACGGCTTCTTCGGCGTACACGTTCAGCTTGGCGCCGAACCCGCCGCCGACTTCCGGTGCGATCGCTCGGATGCGGTTCTCCGGCAAGCCGAGCACGACCGCGAGCTGGGTGCGCAGGAGATGGGGAATCTGCGTCGCGGAGTAGATGGTGAGCTGCTGCATCCCGGCGTCGTAGTTGGCGACCATCGAGCGCGGCTCGATCGGAACCGGGGCGACGCGCTGGTTGACGATCCGCTGCTTGAGCGTGACGTCGGCCTCGGCGAACGCTGTGTCCGGAACGCCGGCGCTGAACGGAAAGACGTACGCGACGTTCGTGCCGAGCGCGTCGTGGACGTACGGCGGACCGGCGATCGCCTTCTCCATGTCGACGACCGCCGGCAGCTCTTCGTAGTCGACGGCGATCAGTTCGGCGAGGTCGCGCGCGGCGTACGGCGTGCTCGCGACGACGACCGCGACCGCTTCGCCGACGAAGCACACCTCGTCGAGCGCGAGCATGTAGTGCGGCGGGGTCTTCAGATCGGGCATCTTGTGCGCGACGGGCAGCGAGGATTTGACGCCGTGCGCGTGATGCAGATCGCTGCCCGTGTAGACCGCCAGCGCGCGCGGGTCGGCTTTCGCCTGCGCGGTGTCGACGCCGAGGATTTTCGCGTGCCCGTACGGGCTGCGCACGAACGCGGCGTAGACCGTGCCGACCTGCTTGACGTCGTCGACGTACGTCGCGCGGCCGGTGATGAGGCGGGGATCCTCGCGGCGCCGGATGCGGGCGCCGACCATCGCGGTGAACGCCATTACACTTCGACCTCCTGAAGCTGCGGCGGGATGATCGCCTCGCCGCTCGGCGGCGGTTCCTCGGCCGGCGGGTGGAGCGGCATCAGCTCGCGCACGCTGCGGCGTTCGGCGCCGTCGCGCATCGCCTTGCCGGCCGCGCGCACGGCTTTCACGATGTTCTCGTAACCCGTGCAGCGGCAGAGATTCCCTTCGAGACCCGCGCGAATCTCGTCGTCGCTCGGGTCGGCGTTGCGGCGCAACAGGTCGACGGCGCTGACGATCATCCCGGTCGTGCAGTAGCCGCACTGCAAGCCGTGCGCGCTCCAGAACGCTTCCTGCATCGGGTGCAGCGCGTCGGCGTCGCCGATCCCCTCGATCGTCGTCACCTCGTGGCCGCTCGCCTGCACGGCGAACACGGTGCAGCTCTTCACCGAGACGCCGTCGAGCAACACGGTGCACGCGCCGCAGCTCGAGGTGTCGCACCCGATGTGCGTGCCGGTGAGGTTCAGGTAGTCACGCAGCGCGTGCGCGAGGAGCAGCCGCGGCTCGACGTCCAGACTCGTGCGCTTCCCGTTGACGGTGAGATCGATCTGCATGTAGCCGACTCCGTAGAAAAGCGGGGCCGGGAAGCTACCGACCGGGCGCCGGAAATTCCTGGCGGGTTCCAGAACGATCTCCGGATGCCGCGCCCGGTCGACGTCGACGAGCTTCAAGAGCGCCTGCTGGGTGCCGGCTACGTCGCCGATGCGGGGCTGGCGACGGCGCTGGCGTGCGCGGTCAGCTTGGAACGGGCCGTGCTGCTCGAAGGGGACGCGGGGGTCGGCAAGACCGATGCGGCGCGGGCATTGGCGAACGTGTTCGGGGCGCGGTTGCTGCGGCTGCAGTGTTATGAAGGGCTCGATCTGGCGGCGGCGGCGTACGACTGGAACTACGGGAAGCAGCTGCTGGCGATTCGCGCGGCCGAGGCGGCCCACGAGCGCACGCCCGATCTGTACGCGGACGAGTTTCTGATCCGGCGGCCGCTGCTCGCGGCGCTGGGCGCGGAGCGGGAGCGCGGGATCGTGCTGCTGATCGACGAGATCGACCGCGCGGACGATGAGTTCGAGGCGTTCTTGCTCGAGTTTCTCGCCGACTTCGCGATCTCGATCCCGGAGCGCGGGACGGTCGCGGCGGAACACCGGCCGATCGTCGTGCTCACGTCGAACCGCACGCGCGATTTGCACGATGCGCTGAAGCGGCGCTGTTTCTACCACTGGATCGGGCACCCGTCGGTCGAGCGCGAGATCGAGATCATCCGGTTGCACCTGCCGGACGTCGCGCCCGAGTTGGCGCGCGACGTCGCGCGCGCGGCGGCCGCGCTGCGCGAACGCGAGCTCCGCAAAGCGCCAGGGATCGCGGAGTCGCTGGACTGGGCACAGACGCTGGGGATTCTCGGCGCGGAGCGGCTCGATGCGAGCAATTTCGAGCCATCGCTGGGAAGCGTGCTGAAGTATCCCGAGGACATCGAGCTGGCCCGCGCGTCCGCGGCTGCGATCATCAGCGCGGCTGATCCTTCGACAAGCTCAGGATGACAAAAGGGACGATCGGGACGACACGGGACGCGTCGGGATGACTCGGACGACGGAAGCATGACGGCGGATGTTGCGGCGATTGCGGGCGGGTTTGATGGCGCGTTGCGTGCGCGGGGCGTGAGCGCTGGGACGCGGCGTGCGCAGACGTTCGCGGACGTGCTGCGTGCTCTGCCGCCGGCGTCGGCGGAGGAGACGTACTGGCGCGCGCGTGCCGCGATGTTGCCTTCGATCGACGACGTCGACGGGTTCAATGCGGCGTTCCTAGAGTTCTTCGGCGCGCTCGGCGACGCAGATGCGCTGCGGCGGTTAGTGCGCAGCGTCGAGGCGCCGCCGCGCCGGCCGCCGCGCGAGCTGCCGAAGCGCGAGACGCTGCCGCCGCCGCCGTCGGACGAGCCGGCGAACGAACGGCTTGCGGAGCGCGCGCCGACGCAGTGGGTCGTCGCCTCGAACGAGCACCGGCTTACCGACAAAGCGTTCGAGGAGTTCGACGAAGCGGAGCGCGCGGCGATGCTGCGGCTGATCGCGCGCGTGCGGGTCGCCGGCGAGCTGCGGCGCTCGCGCCGGCGGCGCGCGCACGCGCACGGCGACCGCTTCGACTTCCGCGGCACGCTGCGCGGCGCGGCGCGCACGGCCGGCGAGCTGGTGCGGCGGCGCGCGACGCGGCGGCGTGAGAAGCTGCGGCCGGTCGTCTTTCTGCTCGACGT
This sequence comes from Candidatus Eremiobacterota bacterium, assembly GCA_019235885.1. Taxonomy (GTDB): domain Bacteria; phylum Vulcanimicrobiota; class Vulcanimicrobiia; order Vulcanimicrobiales; family Vulcanimicrobiaceae; genus Vulcanimicrobium. Next base: position 78,416 of record JAFAKB010000079.1, read on the forward strand.
CTCCGGCTCGATGGGACCGTTCGCGCGCGCGCTCGTGCAGTACGCGTGGGTCACCGCCGTCGCGCGACCGCGCGTGCGCGCGTTCGCGTTCGCGACGCAGCTCACCGACCTCACGCCGCTGCTGAAGCGCGCGAGCGACGAGCGCCTGATGTCCGCGCTCGCCGAGAGCGTTCGCGACTACGGCGGCGGGACGCGGATCGGCGCCGCGCTGCGCGCGTTCAACGACCGTTTCGGGCAGCGGGGCGCGGCGCGCGGCGGG
>JAFAKB010000081.1 GCA_019235885.1 Candidatus Eremiobacterota bacterium
CGGATCGAGCGGCGCATCGACCACGCGCCGAGCCTGCGCTGGAAGCTCGCGCAGACGCCGTTCGACGTCGACCGGCCGAGCTGGGTCGAGGACGAGCAGTTCGACGTGAACCGGCACGTGATGCGCGGCGCTCTTCCCGCGCCGCACGACCGCGCCACGGCGGAACGGCTGGCGGGCTGGCTGCACGCCAAAACGCTCAACCGCGCACGCCCGCTGTGGGAGATCTATGTCTTCGACGGGATGCCCGACGGCGAAGCGGCGATCTACTCGAAGATGCACCACGCGCTGATCGACGGCGGCGCGGGCGCCGCGCTGACCGAGATTCTCTACGAGTCCTCGCCGCATCCGGTCGCGGACGACATCCCGCCGCCGTCCGCGGCGAAGCGCGGCGGGCCCAAGCGCCAGGACGTGCGCGACGTCGCCTCGTCGATGTTCGCGGCGTACGCGGAGCTGTGGCGCGCGCCGCTGCAGGGCGCGCAGCAGCTGAAGGATATTGAGCTGCCGCGGAGCGGCGGCACCGACCTCGCCTCGGTCCTGCTCGACGCGGCGATCCATCAGGTCGAGTGGCCGCTGCGCGTCGGCGCGAACCTGGGCGAGATCGCAAACGCGTACGCGGCCGCGCTGGCGAACGCGTTCAAGCCGGAGTCGCTCAAGGCGCTCGACCTGCTCTCGGCGCCCTCAACGCCGCTCAACGCCGCGATCTCATCGGAGCGCAGCTTCTCGGGCGTCACCGTGCCGATGGCGCGCGTCAAAGCGGTCGCGGCAAAAGCCGGCGGCAAGGTCAACGACGTCGTGCTCGCGCTTGCCAGCGGGATGCTGCGCCGCTACCTGCGCGAGGAAGAAGCGCTGCCGAAGAAGTCGCTCACCGCGTTCGTGCCGATCTCGGCGCGCGAGAAGGGCGACGCCGAGCTGAAGAACCAGGTGTTCGGGATGGTCGTTCCGCTGGCGACCGACGTCGACGATCCGAAGGCGCGGCTCGAAGCGATCGTCGCCGGCGCCGCGACGTCGAAAGAGCTGGCGAACCCCTTCCGTTCGCTGGTGCCGTACCTCGCCGACGTCCCGACGTTCGGCACGCCGATGCTGCTGCAGCTGCTGGCGGTGTTCTACGGGCGCTCGCGGCTCGCCGACCGCATCCCGCCGCCGATGAACGTCGTGGTCTCGAACGTCTTCTTCTCGCGCACGCCGATCTACATCGCCGGCGCGCGGATCGTGCACGTGTACCCGATGTCGATCCCGGTGCACGGCCAAGCGCTGAACGTCACGGTGCACGGCTACGTCGACGGGTTGGACTTCGGGCTCATCGCCGGCGCGAACGTCGTGCCGAACGTCGAGCGCCTGACCGACATGCTGCCGCTCGAGCTCGAGGCGTTGGAACGCGCGTACGGCTCGGTCGCATGACGGCGCGCGCCGCGCCGCCGGGCGGCTCGCTGGAGCCGATCCCGCACCCGCCCAAGAAGCCGTTCGTCGGGAACGTCTTTTCGGTCGGCGGAACGACGCCGGTGCAGGACCTGCTCCGGCTGGCGCGCGAGCTAGGGCCGATCTTCCAGCTCGACATCATGGGGAAGCCGATCACCGTCGTCTCGGGGTTCGAGCTGGCCGACGAGCTGAGCGACGAGTCGCGCTTCGACAAGTCGGTCCGCGGCGCGCTCCACCGCGTGCGCGCGATCTCCGGCGACGGCCTGTTCACCGCGTACACCACCGAGCCGAACTGGTCGCGAGCGCACAACATCCTGCTCCCCAACTTCGGCGACCGGGCGATGCAGGGCTATCACCCGATGATGCTCGACGTCGCGGAGCAGCTCATGCTGAAGTGGGCGCGGCTCAACCCGGACGACGAGGTCGACGTCGTCCACGACATGACCGCGCTGACGCTCGACACGATCGGTATCTGCGGTTTCGGCTACCGCTTCAACTCGTTCTACCGTGAGGACAACCACCCGTTCGTCGACGCGATGGTCGACGCGCTCGAGATCGCGATGAGCGTGCGCGGCCTCCCGTTCGAGGACGTCTTCAACCGCGCGCGCAACGCGCGCCTGCGGAGCGACGCCGTCTATCTGAACGGTCTCGTCGACCGCATCATCCGCGACCGCAAGACGGAGCGCGCCGCCTCGGAAGAGACGCAGAAGACCGACCTGCTCGACTACATGCTCACCGGCGTCGACCGCAAGTCCGGCGAGCGGCTCGACGACACGAACATCCGCTATCAGATCATCACCTTCCTGATCGCGGGCCACGAGACGACGAGCGGGCTGCTCTCGTTCGCGACCTACTACCTGTTGAACAACCCCGACGTGCTGGCGCGCGCGTACGACGAGGTCGACCGCGTCTTCGGGACCGATCTCTCGGTGAAGCCGGCGATGAAGCAGGTCAGCGCGCTGACGTACGTGCAGCAGGTGCTCAAAGAGTCGCTGCGGCTGTGGCCGACCGCGCCGGCGTTCGGGCTGCTCTCGTACAAGGACGAGGTGGTCGGAGGGCGCTACCTGATCAAGGCGCGCTCGCAGGTGATGCTGCTCCTCCCCGCGCTCCACCGCGACCGCAGCGTGTGGGGCGAGCGCGCGGAGATTTTCGATCCGGACAACTTCGCGCCCGAGCGCGAGCGCGCGCGCCCGCTCAACGCGTACAAGCCGTTCGGCAACGGGCAGCGCGCCTGCATCGGGCGGCAGTTCGCGATGCAGGAAGCGACGCTCGTGATCGGGATGATCCTGCAGCGCTTCCGGCTGATAGACCACGACCGCTACGCGCTGCGCGTCAAGGAGACGCTGACGCTCAAGCCCGAGGGGTTCAAGATCAAAGTGCGCCCGCGCGCGCACAAGAGCGCGTTCGCCGCCGCGGCCGCGCCGGCGCGCGTGCAGAGCAACGGCGCCGCGCGCGGTGCGGCCGCGCCGGTCGCCGGGCCGCCCGCGCAGGTTCCCGCGCACGGCACGCCGCTGCTGGTGCTGTTCGGCTCGAACCTCGGCACCTCGGAAGAGATCGCGCGCAGCATCGCCGACGCTGCGTCGGCGCAGGGATTTGCGGTGCGCGTCGGCTGGCTCGACGACTTCGCCGCGAAGCTGCCGACCGAAGGCGGCGTGCTGATCGTGTGCGCGTCGTACAACGGCGCGCCGCCCGACAACGCCGCGGCGTTCTACCGCTGGCTGCAAGACGGAATGGCGGCGGACGCGCTGGCGGGCGTGCGGTACACCGTGTTCGGCTGCGGAAACCGCAACTGGGCCTCAACGTACCAAGCCGTTCCGCGCTTTCTCGACGAGAAGCTGGCGGAATACGGCGCGGAGCGGCTGTTCGAGCGCGGCGAAGGCGACGCGCAGGAAGACATCGACGCGCAGGCGCGCGCCTGGCGCTGGTCGCTTTGGCAGCACGTCGCCCAGGAGCTCGGCGTCGCGTTCGACGCCGGCGCCGAGTCCGCCGCGCAACCGCGCTACGCGCTCGAGGTCGTCGCCGGACCGCAAGCGAACCCGCTCGCCGCGGTGCACGGCGCCGGCGCGATGCGCGTGCTCGTCAACCGCGAGCTGCAAACCGGCGCCGAGCGCTCGACGCGGCATCTCGAGCTCGAGCTTTCCGCCGGAACGGCATACCGCATCGGTGACCATCTCGGCGTCGTCGCCGAGAATCCGCCGGCGCTCGTCGCGCGCGCGCTGCGCCGGTTCGGCTTCGCGGAGGACACGTACGTGCGCTTGCGCGCGACGTCGGCGCGCACCGGAACGCTGCCGGTCGACGCGCCGGTCGCGCTCGAACGGCTGCTCGCGCACCACGTCGAGCTGCAGCACACGGCGACCCGTAAGCAGGTTGGAACGCTAGCCGAGCACACACAGTGTCCCGTTACGAAGCCGAAGCTGCTCGCGCTCGCCGCGGACGACACGGAATCGGATGCGTACATGACCGAGGTGAAGCGCAAGCGGCGCTCGGTCCTCGACCTGCTCGACGAGCATCCGGCGTGCGAGCTCCCGTTCGAAGCGTTTCTCGACATGCTGCCGCCGATGACGCCGCGGTACTACTCGATCTCGTCCTCGCCGCTCGCGCGGCCGGACCGCTGCAGCATCACCGTCGGCGTCGTGAACGAGCCGGCGTGGTCGGGCCTCGGCACGTTCGAAGGTGTCTGCTCGACGTACCTGAGCCGCCACGGCGCCGGCCAGACGATCGACGCGTTCGTAAAGGACTCGAAGAGCGGTTTCCGCCTGCCGGACGATCCGGCGCGGCCGATCGTCATGATCGGTCCGGGGACCGGCCTGGCGCCGTTCCGCGGCTTCTTGCAAGAGCGCGACGCGCTGCGGCGCGGCGGCGCAACGCTCGGCCGCGCGCTTCTGTTCTTCGGTTGCCGCCATCCCGACCAAGACTATATCTACCGCGACGAGCTGGAACGCTATGCCGCTGACGGGATCGTCGAAGTGCACGTCGCATTCTCGCGCCTCGGCGCGACGAAAACGTACGTGCAGCACCGAATCGCCGAACATGCCGACGACGTATGGTCGATCCTCCAAAACGACGGCGTAGTCTACGTCTGCGGCGACGGCAGCCGCATGGAACCCGACGTCCGCTCCGCGCTCGCGGAGCTCTACCGCGGGAAGACCGGCGCCGACGCGGCCGCCGCCGGCACATGGCTAGAGAAGCTTACTGCCGGCAAACGCTACAATCTCGACGTTTGGGGCTCAATTTAGAGCGAGTTGATCGAGTGGCCGCCGTCGACGACGAGCGCGGCGCCGGTCATGTACGCGCCGGCCTCCGAGGCGAGGAGCAGCAGCGGGCCGTCCAGGTCGCGCAGGTCGCCGATGCGGCGCTGCGGGACGCGCTTCAGCGAGGCTTGGAACGTTTCGGTCGTGAGGAACTCCGTGTTAATCTCGGTCGCGAAGTAGCCGGGGCACAGCGCGTTGACGCGGATGCCGTAGCGCGCGAATTCGAACGCCAAGCTGCGGGTGAGATGGATCAGCCCGGCTTTGCTCGCCATGTACGGCGCGAGCGCGGGCGCGACGCGCAAGCCCAGGATCGAGGCGATGTTCACGATGCTCCCCGGCTTTTTCGCCGCGACCAGCCGGCGCGCGGCTTCGCGCGCGACCAAGAATGGCCCGCGCAAGTTCACCTCGACGACATCGTCCCACTCGGCGGTCTCCATCTGCAGGATCAAGCTGGAGCCGCTGATCCCCGCGTTGTTGACGACGACGTCGCACAGCACGCCGTCCGCCGCCAGCTGCTCGAACGCGCGCGCGATCGAGGACTCGTCCGCAACGTCGAGCGGGAGCGCGCGGGCGCGCTCGCCGAGCCGGGCCGCTTCGGCTTCGATGCGGTCGAGGCGGCGCGCGCCGAGCACGACCGTCGCACCGGCCTCGTGCAACAACCTTGCGAAATGGCGTCCCAAGCCGCTCGACGCGCCCGTGACGAGCGCGACGCGGCCGTCCATCGAAAACAGGTCGTCCATAGCGTCCACCTGTCGACCGCCTGCTCGGGTTCTCCTTCGGCGAAAATTCCGACCGAAGTCGCTTGACAGATGCAGCGTAGTGCTTGATATACTTAGCACGCTCACCGCAAGCCCCGCCGCGCCGCCCGAGCGCAAGGAGAACCGCCGTGTACCAGTCCTACATCGAGACCCTCGAGAAGGTCCAGCAGCAGTCGCTGGAAGGCCTCAAGCAGGCCCAGGCCGCGCAGATCGCCGCCGTCAGCTCGTTCCGCGAGCTCATCGCCAACGCCGCCGGCAAGTTCCCGGTCGCGGAAGGCTTCCGCACCATCCCGACCATCGTCGGCCAGGTCAGCGAGCTCAACTCGGCGTTCGCCGTCAAGCTGATCGAGCAGCAGAACGAGTACGTGAACCAGCTCGTCAAGGTGCTCAAGTCGTCGGCCCAGACCGAGGAAACCGCCGCCAAGGCGTAAGCCCATGATCTACGCGGGTGCAGGCGACCGACGCGCCCGCCTGCGGAAGATGAAGACGATCGCCACCACGCTGCTCGGCGTGATGGCGATTCTTTTCATTCTGGCCGCGCGCTTCAAGCCGGCGTATCCGCCGCTCGCGTGGCTCGAAGCGTTCAGCGAAGCGGCGCTCATCGGTGGGCTCGCCGACTGGTTCGCCGTCGTCGCGCTGTTCCGCCATCCCGCCGGCGTCCCGCTCCCGCACACGGCGATCGTGCCGAAGAACAAAGATCGCATCGCGGTGCAGCTGGGGATCTTCGTCGAGCAGAACTTTCTCACCCCGAGCAACATCGCCGCGCGGCTGCGCGGCCTCGACCTGGCCGAACATTTGCTGCGCTGGTTCGCGGTGCCCGCCAACGCGCGCAAGCTGTTCGGCGGCGCGCGCGCGCTGCTGCCGCGGCTGCTCGATGCGGTCGACGATGCCGAGGTGCGCGCGATCGTGCGCCGTGTGGTCGTCGAGGAGGTCGAGCAGCTCGACGTCGCGCGCGCCGCCGGCTCGTTGCTGGCGATCGTGACCGCGGACGGCGCGCACCAGCGCGTCCTGGCGCGCATTCTGCCGGTGGTCGCCCGCTGGGTCGACGGCCAGCGCGCCGAGATCAAGCGCCGCTTCGCGAAACGTTCGCTGCTCACGCCGGCGTTCGTCGACGCGTATATCGTGAACAAGTTCGTCGACGGGATGATCGACTTGATCGGCGAGATCGCGCAGACGCCCGATCACCCGATCCGCCGTGAGCTCGACGCCTACGTGCGCGAGCTGATCGTGCGGCTGCACGAGGATCCCGAGACGGCGGCGCAGGCCGCGCGGCTCAAGACCGCGATCGTCCAGGGCTCGGAGCTCGATCAGCTCGTCGCGGCCGGCTGGAACGCGCTGCGCGCGCGGCTCGAGCGGCTGCCCACCGCAGCGGCGGATGCCGAACCGTCGTCGTCACGGCTGGCGGAGATCGCGGCGAAGATCGCGCGCGGGATGCTCGACGATCCGGCGGTCGTCGAGCGCTTGAACGAGCGCATCTGCGCGGCGGCGGAGTCGGTGCTGGCGCGCTTTCAGCAGCAGTTCTCGCTGCTCATCACCGAGGTCGTGCAGCGCTGGGACGCCGACGAAGTGACCGACAAGATCGAGTCCGAGCTCGGACCCGACCTGCAGTTCATTCGCTTGAACGGCAGCCTCGTCGGCGGCGCCGCCGGCGTGGTGCTGCACGCCGCGCTGGTCGCTGGCGGCGCCGCTTAGACGACGCTAAGCGCCCGCGCCGTACGCGAGCGCGAACGGACCGCCGCGCGCGAAGGGCGCGAACGTTCCGTCGGGCTGCGCGAGCCGGTCGGCGACCGCCCACAGCACCGCCGCGTTCGCGCCCAGCCCGATGTGGCTCGCGCCGATCACTTCGACGTTCTCGGTGCGCGCGTTGCTCTTCAACACCGACGAGCTCCAGCTCACGACGCCGTCGACCTTCGACCAGATCGACGTCGAGGGCATCGGCAAATCGCCGGCGATGGCGTCGAACTCGTGCGTGTCCGGGTCCCACGGACCTTCGCCGCTGACGAGCTCGTAGACGTCGCTGATGTTGCTCGCGCGCGGGCTGCGGGTGAACGGGCTCCCGAGCGTGATCACGGAACGCACCGCATTCGGCATCGCGAGCGCGAGATCGCGCGCGTACACGCCGCCCAAGCTCCAGCCGACCAGGCTGACCTTCTTGCCGGTGCGCTCGTGAATCTGCCGCAGCCGCTCGCGCAGCTTCGTGCGCATCCGCGCGACGCCGCCGAAGTTGCGGCCGAGCTCCCAGCCGTGTGCGTCGTAGCCGAGTAGCGCGAGATAGCGCCGCAGCAGCGTCGTGGAGAGGTCGCTGACGAGAAAGCCCGGCAGAACCAGCACGGGATGGCCGTCGCCGCGCGGCGCGCCGAGCAGCAGCGGCGCCGCGGTCAGCGAGAACCCGAGCTCCCACAGCGCGCGGTATTCCGCCAGCCAAAGCAGCTTCGAGGGAGGACGAAGCCCTCGGTGTCTACCGGCCGCTGAACCAGCGCTGTCCCAACTGGCTGTCGTCATGCGAAAAGATCGTCCTCCCATGAGGTCATTCCCCACGCCGCGAGCTGCGAACCAAAGTTCGCACGACTGTAATCTTCGCCAAGCGGGCGGGCGCGCACTCCTTTTTCGGAACGAACCTACTCGCCCGTCAGTCCGTAGACGGCGGCCCGTGCGCGGAACCGCTCGACGTCCAAGCTCAGGATCACGAGGTCGTGCTTGACTCCGGCGGCGTCCTTAACGTGGTCGCGCAGCAGGGCTTCGGCCTTGTAGCCCACGGTCTCGAACACCGTCACCGCGCCGAGCTGGTCCGGCGTCAGCTTCGCGATCAGCTTCTCGACGCCGCTCGCGACCGCGAGCTCGCCGGCGTCCGCGCTCAGCACTCGGCCTAAACCGACGCCGCGCGCGGCGCGCGCGACGACGACGCGCAGCTCGGCGACGTGCGGCGACCACGAGAGCGGATCGCGCACGATCGTCGCGCACCCGACGACCTCGCTACTGCGAAAGGCGAGCAGGGTCGTCAGTGCGCCGCGCTCGATCTCGTGCGCCCACGCGGCGAGCACTTTCGGCTGCGTGATGTCGCGCGGCAGGAACAGCAAGTCATGCGTCGGCAATTCGCGCGCGAACGCCAGCACCGCCGCTTCGTCGCCGGCGCGCATGAACCGCAGCTCGACGTCGTCCTCGCCCAGGCGAACGGTGCGTGGATACGTGTGCGCCGTCGTGTGGTTCATGTCGAGCGCACGCTCAGCCAGGCGTCGAGCCGCGGCCAGAGCCGCTTGACGGCGTTCGGCCCCGCGACCAGACTGACGTGGCCGCCTTTGAGCACGATCTCTTCCTTGTCGCTCGAGCGTACGTGCCCGATCAGCGGCTTCGCCGCCTCGTACGGGACGATGTGGTCATGCTCGGCCATCGCGTGCAGCATCGGCACCGTGATCCCGGAGAGGTCGGCGTGCTTGCCGCCGACGACGAGCTCGTTCTTGTGCAAGCGGTTCTCCCAGAGCAGCTCTTTGATCGTCTCGCGAAAGTACTCGCCGGCGAGCGGAAGCGTGTCGGTCGACCAGCGCTCGAACGCGCGGTACGAGCGCACGAACTTCTCGTCCCACATGTTCTCCCAGAGCTGCGCCTGGCCGGCGAGCCGCGTGGCGGGGCGCAGCATCTCGAACGAGCTGAAGATCAGCTCCGAGGGAACGTTTCCGGTCGCGTCGACCAGCCGGTCGACGTCGAAGTAGCGCCGGTCCGACCACTTCGCGAACAACTCCATGCGGCTGAAGTCGACCGGCGTGGTGAAGCAGACCAGGTTCGTGAGCTCGTGCGGGTGCAGCGCGGCGTAGATCACCGCGAGCACGCCGCCCATGCAGTAGCCGATGATCGTGACGTCGTCGACGCCGCTGTCCTCGCGCACGCGCTGCACGCACTCCGGGATGAACCGCAGCGTGTAGTCCTCGAAGCGCAGCTCGCGGTCGGCCGCCGTCGGCGGGCTCCAGTCGATCAGATAGACGTCGTAACCGCGGCCGATCAGGTACTCGACGAAGCTCTGCCCGGGCGCGAGGTCGAGGATGTAGCCGCGGTTGCTGGTCGCCATCACGATCAGGATCGGGACGCCGTAGATCTCCGCGGCGACCGGGACGTAGTGGTACAAGTGCAGCGTCCCGCGGTCGAGGATCACGTCCTTGGGCGTCGGCCCGACGGCGGGCGCGGGCGAGGCGAAGTAGTCCAGCCCTTTGATGCTGCGCCGGATCGCGCGCTCGATCTCGGTTTGGACGCGCTCCGCAATAGAGCTCACGCGCTCGGTTCGGCGGCCGTCGGCCTCTTCGTGCGCGGCGGACGCGGTCGCTCGGGCGCCGTCGCCGGAATGGCGTTGGCCCCCTGCGCGTCGGCGATCCGCTGAGATATCCGCCGCCTTGAACGCATTAGGCGTCGAACGACCCGCTTCTCGCGACCCGCAGCACAACTGGAGTGCTGACCTGGCTTTGGAATATCTTGTAGGCATCAAGATCTGTGAGAGCCGCTATAGTTGCGTGATGCACGGTCAAAACTCGGTCTTGCAGTTCGGGGTCTCCCTCGAGCATCTCAATTTTGAGGCCCCAAGCCGCGGCCTTGTTAGGGCCAACGTGGCGTCGGTGGGCTTTCGTGTGCTCGAGCTCGGTGAAGTGAGAAATCACCGCTTTGGCTGCGTTCATCGGATCCTGTTCACCGCGCAACATGTCGCTAGAGAGCCAGGTGGTTACGATGTCTTCCGACCACTCAATGGCCCGTTGCGCCTCAGAAACAGAAGGTGCATAGTTATGAATAAGAGTGCTCCAGGCAATTGCGTCGTCTTGGTCCTTCTTAACAGAGTTTACGGCCTTCCAGAAATCATCGACGATCATTCGCGCAGAAATGCTCCCAATGAGAGGGTCAAAAGCGCCAAGGCAGGAGTGTTTACCCATCATGATACGGCTGCCGATGCATGCGAGCATGGTACCGGCAGAGAGAGCAAGCTGCGGAACGATTACGCGAATATCGCTAAAAAGTGACCGAAAATAATCGCCGATCGCCTCAGCTGCGGCGATGTCTCCCCCGGGCGTGTGCAAGATTAGGTCCAGCCCTCTGTCCCGCGGGAGCCCAGAGACGACAGACATGAACGAGTTCATGTCGACGTCATCTACCTCAAAAAGTAGAAAAGGAAGACCCAGACTGCTTTTTTGCAGCCAGCCCGAGTAATAGATTATCGTGTTCCTATTTGTGTACGCGAAAAGCTCCTTAAGTGCTTTCGTTCGCACTAGGTCGTAACTATCGGGGGTTTCCCGAATGTCTTTACAGACTGTGGCCCAATCACCCAAGCGGTCGTTCTCCCTTAGTCCTTGCTTGTTCGGTCAGATATGCGCAGCCTGAGCCGTGCTAAGCCCTTTTGCGTTGGAGGCAACCAACCCATTCGTTGAGGCATATCCGTTTCGTGTTCCGAGGTCGATGCGGGCGGCTCAGTCGGCTGAACTCGGTCGCGAAGATGCGAGGCGTTCTTCTGCGAGTGTTTCCCTTTCATTTTGCACCAACTCTGCGGCTTCTGCAGGTAGTTTTGCACGGGCGTTCGCGTTTGGTGACGACGCAGGGCTTGATCCGCCGATCCGGGGGCCCCATTTCGCTCAATGTTGATGTCCCGCGCCGGTCGGAAAATTGAACTGTTTTCGCCTCGCGCCTACTTTCCTTGCTGCCTAGGCCCCCTTAGCCCAGCGATGCTGTTTGCTGGCGCTCGCCACTGAGGCTGCGGCGCGCGGGCGGGCACCAGTAATGTTTAGCCTATAGGATGCAAGCTGCGGACTGACGGCATAGCGCATGCTGATCTCATCGACCGTCAATAAAAGGCGCGCGCAATGCAAACACGCCGCATCAGGAAGCAGTAACACGCCGGCGAGGTAATCGGCCTCGTCTTCAAGATCTCGATTGACTCTCCGGCAGCCATGTGTGCCAAGGGCAGGACCAGGCGAGTGCATCAAAAGGGCATGAGCGATCTCATGAGCGATCGTGTTATTGACGCGACCCGGCGAATGGTAGTCGTTATAGATTATCATCCGCCGCGAACCCTCGAAGATCGTCAATCCGGAAACCGCCCTACCAGCGTTCCGAAGAATGCCCAGCGCTTCGTCACAACCTTTGATCTGATCGAACGAGATGACCGGAATATCAAGATACTTCGCTGCAACACGAGGTTCAAAGGGCGCAAGGTGGTCAAGCGACAACTCTGCGCGGAGATCCGCTGCGACCTTGTTCGCTTCCGATTTGAATCCGTGCCTTAGCGCCATGGTCATCCGGACTTTCGGCGTCTCGCCGGGTTCACCAACTCGTACGCGTTACGGATCACCGTCGTGAGGGCGGCCGCTTGTTCCTCTGATAGGCTTGGATCGCCCCGAAGTAAGACGGATATTTCCGTCAGGGCATCCTTATGGGACGGAGACGCCCCGAGATAATCATTCGCGTCTAGGCCCGACCATCTGACGAGCGCGGCCAAACCGTTTACGTCGGGGCGCTTTCCTTGTGCCATGCGAGTTAATGTTGAGGCGCTTATCCCGGCCTCCTTAGCGACTTGGCGCCATTGAAGTCCTCTGGTTCGCCGCGTCGCGTCAAGGGCGGCATACAGGCGGTCGGCGTCTAGGCCTGATCGATCAGGCATACATCGGTCCCTCCTCCAAACGTTTGACATTTCGAACACCGTTTGATATATAGAACAAAATGACTGGCGTTGCAAGACTCGAATCTCGTTCTGCTTTCGCAACACCACCGACTTCGCTCCTTTTAGATGGAGGGCATCAAAATGAATGAAACGGGTGACGCGGAAAACGCTAGGCTGGAGGGCGAACTGAGCGAGGTCGACCGCGAGATCGCTGAAGATTCGGAGCGGCTTGAACACGACAAAGCGCGCAGGTCGGAAATCGAAGACCGACTCGAACATCGCCCACTCGTTATCTTCGTAAACACTCGCGAACGTCACGTGAACGGGCAAACAATTTCGTACGACGGTCTCGTGCGGCTTGCGTTCGATCCCGTGCCGACCGGGCCGAACGTTGCATTCACGATCACTTATCGGCGTGGGCCGCACGAGCATCCTGAAGGTATCGTCGCGCCGGGGCAGACCGTGCCGATCAAGGATGGTGAGATCTTCAATGTTACCCGAACTGATCGATCGTAGTCCCGATTTGCGGCGACTCCACGAGGACGGTTACGAACTTGAGGTCCGTGGCGGCCATCTGCTTCTCCACAATATTCCGTACGTCAAGGCCGACCGAACAGTCGGACGAGGTGTGCTGGCAACGACCTTGCGGCTCGCTGGAGATGTAACGACGAGGCCCGATACGCACGTCGCGACGTTCGCCGGTGGCCACCCATGCGACGCAAACGGCATACCCTTGAATCATATCATTAGTAGCGGTCGGCAGCAGGTTGCCCCTGATTTCTGGATCGATCACACATTCTCGTCGAAACCACCCAACGGCTACGATGATTACTACGACAAGATGACGCACTACGCCGCGCTCATCGCGGGGCCGGCACAGGTCCTTGATCCTCAAGCTACGCCGCGTCACCATGCGGTGTTGCGACCTTACGAGGACAATTCGCCCTTCGTCTACCTTGATAATGCCTCCGCACGTGCGGGAATCGAAGCAATCAATGCCAAGCTGGCCGGAGCTAAGGTCGCTATCATCGGCCTCGGTGGTAGTGGCTCATACGTCCTTGACTTCATTGCGAAGACGCCGGTGTCGGAAATCCACCTCTACGATTCCGACGACTTTGTGCAGCACAATGCCTTTCGTGCTCCCGGTGCGCCGAGCGTCGAGGAATTGCGCGAGAAGCCGAAGAAAGTCGCCTTCCTTGCCGAGCGTTATTCTCGGATGCATCGCGGCATCAAAATGCACGAAGAAATGATCAGCGAATCGAACGCTGGGCAACTCGCCGGGGTTGATGTTGCTTTTATTTGTGTTGATGAAGGCTCTGCTAAAGGTGGCATAATTTCTGTCTTGGAGTCGCTCCAAATCACGTTTATCGATGTCGGAATGGGCATCCAAGCTGAGGGGGGGACGCTTCACGGCATTCTTCGCGTCACTACCAGTACGCCGGAGCACCGAAACCACGTCCACGACCGGCAGCGGATACCCCTAGGAGCTGTCGAGCCGAACGACTACGCGAGTAATGTGCAGATCGCGGAATTAAACGCGCTCAACGCGGCGCTGGCGGTAATCAAGTGGAAAAAACTCCGAGGACTCTACGCAGATCTCGAACGTGAGTTTCACTGTCTCTATACGCTCGACGGCAACCACCTGTTGAACGATGACTTCGGCTCGGACTAGCCGTCGGGACGCGTTTGTCGTCGAGTTTACCCGCAGTGTCCCCGAACAACTCGCGGATGGCGTTCTTTACGTTTCGATGGAGTTTGCAAGCGCTGTTCATCTCTGCGCATGCGGATGCGGAAACGAGGTCGTCACGCCGCTGTCACCGCGGAACGGGTGGAAGCTCCTCTACGATGGCGAGGCCGTGTCGTTGACGCCGTCCATCGGGAACTGGTCGTTCCCGTGCCGGTCGCACTATTTCATCGCAGAAAATCACGTAGTTTGGACACCGCGTATACCAAGCCGATCGCCCACCGAAGTGAAGCCCCAAAACACCCGTAAGCGGGGAAAGCGGCGTCAGGGTTTTCTGGCGTCACTGCAATCCTTCTTCAAAATTCGATAGCCCATAAGGGAATCGTGCTTCCTTGACAACGGCGGTTTACGGCAGGTCCCGCCGATCCACGTCGAAGTAGCGCCAGGGCGACGACTTCACGCCATCGCGATCAGGTTCGGGACGCGGTAGATCTCGTCGGCGACCGGGACGTAGTGGTAGAGGTGCAGCGTCCCGCGCTCGAGGATCACGTCCTTCGGCGTGGGCCCGACGGCGGGCGCGGGCGAGCCGAAGTAGTCCAGCCCTTTGATGCTGCGCTGGATCGCGCGCTCGATCTCGGTTTGGACGCGCTCCGCGGTAGAGCTCACGCGCTCGGTTCGGCGGCCGGCGGCTTCTTCGTGCGCGGCGGACGCGGTCGCTCGTGCGCCGTCGCCGGCGCGCCGTCGTGGCGCTGCTCCTCGGAGATGCGCTGCAGCAGCGCGTTCATGCGGTCGAGCCGCGCCTCGATATCGCCCAAGCGCTCGCCGAGGGCGAGCACTTCGGCGCGGCTCGGCAGGTTCGTCGCCGCCAGGTACGCCGTCATGAACTGCTTGATCGTCTCCTGCATGCGCAGCGTGAGTCCCATCGCGCCGTGCATCGCGCTGCCGTACTCGTCCGACGCCATCGTCTTGTTCGCGAGCGCGTTCACGCTCGTCTCCCACTGCGAGAGCATCTCGCGCCACACTGCGAGCGGGTCGAAGTCCTTCGGGTGCGCCACCTCAGACCTGCGCCGTCTCGGTCGCGGCGCGCCGCCGCGCCTCTTCCTCGTAGAGCGCGTTCTTGAGGATCTTCCCGACCGGCGACTTCGGCAGCGCCTCGCGGAACTCCACGACCTGCACCATCTCGTGCTTGCCGAGCCGGTCCTTGAGGAATTCCTTGAGCTCGTCGGCGGTGAACGGCGAGGCGCCGCTCTTCAGCACGATGTGCGCTTTCGGCGACTGGCCGCGGTACTCGTCCGGAATCCCGATCACGCACACTTCGGCGACGCCGGGATGGGTGTAGATCGCCTCTTCGATCGTGCGCGGGTAGACGTTGTAGCCGCCGCACAGCAGCATGTCCTTGATGCGGTCCACGATGAACACGAAACCGTCCTCGTCCATGTAGGCGACGTCGCCGGTGCGCAAGTAGCCGTCGGCGGTCGTCACCTCGCGCGTCGCCTGCTGGTTCTTCCAGTACCCCTGCATCACGTTGGGGCCTTTGATGCAGATCTCGCCGCGCTCGCCGAGCGGAACGTACCGGGCGGGATCTTCGACGCTCGCGAGCTTGAGCATCACGCCCGGGACGGGGATGCCGCACGAGCCGGCCTTGCGCGGCCCGCGCATCGGCGTGAACGTGCCGGCCGGCGAGGTCTCGGTCATCCCCCAGCCCTCGTTGAGCTCCGAGCCGGTGACGGCTTTGAAACGCTCTTGCACCTCGAGCGGGAGCGGCGCGCCGCCCGAGCCGGTGAACTTGATCGAGGTCAAATCCAATTCACCGAGACCCGGATAGGCGAGCAGCGCGGTGAACATCGTCGGGACGCCCATGAAGAGCGTGATCTTCTTCGCGGCGAGATCCTTGGCGACGGCTTCGACCTCGAACCGCGCGTGCAGCACGATCTCCGCGCCGAGCCGGATCGCGAGCAGCATGCACGAGGTGAGCGAGTAGATGTGGAAGAGCGGAAGCACCAGCAGCATCCGCTCTTCGCCGGGCGCGAGCACCGGCGGCTCCACGCGCGTCGTCTCGATGTACTGGCTGGTCGCGGCGGTGAGGTTGCCGTGCGTGAGCATCGCGCCCTTCGGGAGCCCGGTCGTGCCGCCGGTGTACTGCAGCACCGCCAGCGTCTGGGCCGGATCACCGAACGGCGGCGACTCGTACGCGCCGTCGTTGGCGAGCAGCGCGCGAAACGGGATTCGCCCGACGGTGCTTGGCGCGAGGTCGTCGTGCGGGCCTTCGAAGCCGGGAAAGAGCGCCAGGTCTTCGAGGCCGCCGGCGACGAGCGTGAGAAACTTGCCGGTTCCGAGCAGCGGCTCGATCTGCGGCAGCAGCATCGGCAGGTCGAGCGTGACCAGGATCGAGGTCTCGCTGTCCTCGATCTTGTGCGCGAGCACGTGCGCCGCGTCGAGCGGCGAGTAGTTCACGACCGTTCCGCCCGCTTTGAGCACGCCGAAGAACGCGACCAGATAGTGCGGCGTGTTCGGCAGATAGAGCCCGACGTGGACGCCGGGCCGCACGCCGAGCTGCTGAAACCCTTTCGCGGCGCGGTTCGCGAGCGCGTGCAGCTCGCGGTACGTCGCGCGCTTGCCCATGAACTCGACCGCGGGCCGCTCACCGAAGCGCTCGGCGGCGGTGTCGAGGATCTCGTAGACGGGGCCGAGTGCGAGCGGAGCGTCCCAGCGCGCGGGCGAGGGATACGATTCGATCCAAGGCGTTTCGGTCACCGTGAGTCCTCCGTCACGAGCGGGTTTCGGCCTGCGCCGCGTGCTGCGCGATCGCATCGATGATGCGGGGCCAGATTACTCGCGGAAACGAGTGCCCCATTCCTTCGATCAGGAGCAGCCGCGCGCCCGGAATCGTCCGCGCCAAGTCGTAGCCGGCTTCGACCGGCACCAAGGGATCGTCGGTCCCGTGGATCACCAGCGTGGGGACCTTCACGCCGCGCAAAGCCTTCTTGCGGCTTCCCGACGCGGCGATCGCCATCAGCTGGCGCGCCCCGCCGGCCGGGTTGATCCCGCGCTCGTAGGTGAGCTCGCCGTGCTGCGCGGTGCGCGCGGCGTCGAACGGAAGGCGGTCGCCGTTGAGCACCGCCCACGTGGCGACGTACTCGCGCACGAACCCCGCGCGGTCGAGCGGGATCCGCTTGGCGAGCCGGGCGAGCGCTTTCGGCGTCGGTCCGGGGAGCCAGCGCGAGCCGGTCGACGACATGATCGCGGTCAGCGAGCGCAGTCGCGCCGGATGGTGGATCGCCAGCTCCTGCGCGATCGCGCCGCCCATCGAGGCGCCGACGACGTGCGCCGTCCTGATATCGAGCGCGTCGAGCAGCCCGACGGTGTCCTCCGCCATGTCGCGCAACAGATACGGAACGCGGAAGCGCACGCCGGTCGCGTGCGCGAGGACGAGCTCCGTGAAGCGCGGCGTGCGCGCGTCGGGGAAGCGCGTCGAGAGCCCGATGTCGCGGTTGTCGAAGCGGATCACCCAGTACCCGCGCGCCGCCAGCAATTCGCAGAAGTCGTCGTCCCACAGAATCATCTGCGAGGCCAAGCCCATGATCAGCAGCAGCGGCGGAGCGTGCGGGTCGCCGAACGTCTCGTAGCAGAGCCGAATGCCGTTCGCCGCCGCGAACGCCGGCGCGCGAGTTGCCGCGCTCATCGCGTGTAGCGCGCGATCAGCGGGCCGAGGTGCGGGTAGGCCGCGGTCAGCATCGCGCGCGTGGTGAGGTGAAAGTCGGCGAACTCGAAGCCGGGCGCCACGTCGCAGCCGACCAGCGCGTAGCCGTCGTTCGCGTCGACGTGCGCGGCGAAGTGGGCACCGGCGGCAATCGTCGTCTGCAGCACGTCGTTCGCGCCGAGAACGCGCGACGCGTGCGCGCCGCTCGCTTCGATGATCTCGATCGTCACCGGATCGCCGCGGTAGAAGTGCCAGGTCTCGTCTGAGCTCAGCCGGTGAAACGCCGAGAACGCGCCGGCGGCGAGCAGAAAGTAGATCGACGTCATCGCGCTGCGCAGCGTTCCCTGCGAGGTCGTGACGCGCTCGGCGCTGCGGTACGTCTCGCGGTACCAGCCGCCCTCGGGATGCGGCTGCAGCTTGTGCGCGGCGATCAGCCGCTGCGCTTCGGGATGCACGCGCCGCTCTTCGCCGCCGGAGTGCCGAACCACCGCCACCGCGCGAATTGGCTCTCGCCACCACTGCGCGCGCGGCGCTATAGTGGAACGGCATGCTGCGCTCGGCGGCCCTAGTTGTGGCGCTCTCGCTCGGCGGCGCCGGCGCGCCCGCTGCGTCGGCGGCGGAACCCGCCGCGCCGGCGCGCACGGTGGCCGAGGCGATGCAGCGCTTCGCCGACGCTAAGCCGCGGATCGAAACCGAGCTGGGCGCGGAGGAAGCGGCGGCCTTCGGCCGGAGGCTGTTCGACGATCTGGAGCGGCAAGCAGAGCCCGCACCGGAGGGCTATGCCGCAGCCGACTGGTCCGAGACCGTCGCGAACGTCCTGAAGCTCGACATGGAGGCGGTCGATCAGCTCGCCGCCGGCACGCCTGCGCCGCTGCGGCTCGCACCGGGGCTGCACGAGCTGCTTGTCCCTTCGCGCGTCGACCGCACGTGGCAGCTCGTCGCGCTGTACGTTCCGCCGGCAGTGCACGCGACGCGCGTTCCGCTCGCGATCGTGCTGCACGGCAACCCGCAAACAGAGTCGGAGCTGCTCGCGCAGCCGTCGCTGCGAAGGCTTGCCGACCGCACGGGCACGATCGTCGCGGTTCCGTACGGGCGCGGGCTCTACGACTACGCGGAACCCGCCGCGACCGACGTCTACGATCTGCTCGCGCTGCTGCAGAGCCAGTTGCCGATCGACCGCGGCCGTACGTATCTCGCCGGGTACTCGATGGGCGGGTTCAGCGTGTTCAAGATCGGGCCGCGCGGCGGAAGCCGCTGGGCCGGCGTGTTGTGCATTTCGGGTGCGATCCTGAACAGCGGCGTGCGCGCGGTAACGATCGCGTGGCGCACGACGCCGCTGTACGTCGTGACCGGCGCGCACGACGAGAGCATTCCGACGAAATACGGCGAGCAGACCGCAGGCTTTCTCGCTGGCCTCGGATTGCCGGTGAGCTTCTACGAAGAGCCGCGCGGCTCGCACACGCTGCGCACGCTGTGGCCGTCGCTCGAGCGCGCCTGGGACGACATGCACGCCGCCTTGACGCGGCCGGAAACCGTCCCGATCGCGCGCAGCGGCTTCGCGCTCCCGGCCGGCGCGCCAACCGCCGCCGTATTGCATCCCTGACCGGCGCAGCGGCCACTACGAGACGAACGCGAAACAGCTCAGCAGAATGCGTACGGCGGCGGTCCCGACGGTCCGAGCGAACGCAATTTCAACTGCTGGCGATAGTAGTTCAGCCGGAAGTTCGTGTCGACGAAGTTGGGGTCGGCGGGCATGAAGTTCCGCCAGTAGAGCGTCCACGCGCTCGGCGTCAGGGTCGCGTTCGGATCACCTTGCACGCCTTTCCAGACCGCTTCGGTCACCGGCGTGGTGAAGAGCGAGGGGTCGATCACCATGTCCTGGCACGTGAAGAAACCGGTGCGCACGCAGAGCGTCGGCGCGACGTGCCAGCGCCAGTTCACGAAACAGGACGGATTGTTCTTCGTCGGAGTGTGGAGATTGCCATCGATCCAGATCTTCGACGGCGACGCGCCGGCGGCGATCATCAGCCGGCACATCTCGTGCGCGCGTGCCCAGCACCCGTCGTCGGGATAGAGAAACGGGATGCACGGCGGAGGCACGGTGAGCGGATTGCACGACGGCGCGGCGGCGATGTTGAAGTACTGTTGTGCCTGCGCGGGCGAGATGCATCCGAAACACCAAAACGGCCATGGCCACGGCCAACGGAGGAACCCGCGCCGTTTCGGCCTCCGGCTCGGCGAACCGGCACCGGAAGCGGAAGCGGAACCGGGACCGGGGCCGGTTTCGGGCGGCCACGGGCGAGCGTCGATGATTTCGTGCGCGTCGGTTTCGGTGACGACCAGCCGCTCACGCGATCCTGCCGCTGTGCGCAGCGTCTCGAGCAGGTTCTCGTAGTCGGCGGCTTCGCGTTTGAGCGTGTGGCGCGCGTGCGACTCTTCGAGCTCGACGTTCCAGCCGTCGCCACCGCGGTCCTCGAGCTTCGTTACGCGCGAGACCAGCGGAATGAGCAGCCGCGCGATCTCGCCGGTATCGGGGCGGACCTCGACGTACGCAGGGGCGTTCATCTGCCGCAGCTCCTCGAGGATGTCGAGCATCCCGGCGGCGAGGTGTCCCTGAACGACCCGTGCGGTTCGGTCCCGCTCGAACTCGACCGAGACGCCCGCGGGATTGACCCGCAGCAGTTCGGCGGCACCCGCCTTTTCGACGGGAGGAGTGATGCGGGCTATGCGCCCGACGATCGCGTTGGAACCCGGCATGATGGCGCCTCCAGGGAGACGGACGCTGAGGCCCTCATCGTAGCACCGCGCGCCCTTCCGTGGCACCACGAAGGGTCGTTCGAGCTCGCTACGCCGCGCGGGTGCGCTCGCCTCCGCGGTAGAGGAGCGCTTCGGCGACGTGCTCGCGCGCGATCTGCTCGGTGCCGGCGAGGTCGGCGATGGTGCGGGCGACGCGGGCGATGCGGTCGAAGGCGCGGGCGCTCAGCGTGCCGCGCGTGACGGCGGATTCAAGGAGGCGGAGCCCGTCGCCGTCGAGCCGGCAGAAACGGCGCACGTCGGAGGCCGTGATGGCGGCATTCGTTGCGACGCCCGCGCCGCGCAAGCGCGCCGACTGGCGTTCGCGCGCGGCTTCGACGCGAGTGCGAATGGTCGCGGACGTTTCCGCCGTCGTATGGTGGACCAGTTCGTCGAAGGAAACCCGCGACACGGTGACGTGCAGGTCGATGCGGTCGAGCAGCGGTCCGGAGAGCTTCGCGAGATATTTCTGCACCGCCGTGTCGTCGCAGCGGCAATCGGCGGCGCGGTCGCCGCGGTAGCCGCACGGACACGGGTTCATCGACGCGATCAGCGTGAAGCGCGCGGGAAACGTCAGCGTCCCGGCGGCGCGCGCGATCGTCACCGCGCCTTCCTCCAGCGGTTGGCGCAGCACCTCGAGCGTCGCGCGGCTGAACTCGCCGAGTTCGTCCAGATAGAGCACGCCGTTGAGCGCAAGCGATATTTCTCCGGGGCGCGGGATCGCGCCGCCGCCGACCAGCGAGACGCGGCTTGCGGTGTGGTGCGGCGCGCGAAACGGACGCGTCGCGACGACGCGCGGGCGCGGACCGAGCAGCCCGGCGATGCTGTACACCTTGGTCACTTCGAGCGCTTCGGCGACCGTCATCGATGGCAGAATCGACGGCACGCGTCGCGCCAGCATCGTCTTGCCGCAGCCGGGCGGTCCGACCAGCACCACGTTGTGCCCGCCGGCCGCGGCGATCTCCAGCGCGCGCTTCGCGAGCACTTGTCCTTTCACGTCGCTGAAGTCGCCGCAGCTCGCGCGATCGCTCGGGTCGAGCACGGTCACGCCGCGGCGGCGGAACTTCGTGCCGTGGCCGAGGATCACGGCGATCGCGTCCGCGAGCGCCGGAACGGCGTACACGTCGATCCCGTCGACCAGCGCCGCTTCGTCGCGATTCGGCTCCGGCACGACGATCCGCGCGAAGCCGGCGCGCTTCGCGGCGAGCGTCATCGCCAGCACGCCGGGAACCGCGCGCAGCCCGCCGTCGAGCGCGAGCTCGCCGCAGACGACGTAGTCACGCAGTGCCGCGCGGTCGATCTGTTCGTCGGTCGCGAGCAGCGCCAGCGCGATCGCCAAGTCGAATCCCACACCGCGCTTTTGCATGTCGGCCGGTGCGAGGTTGACCAGCAGCCGGCCCGGCGGGAAGCCGAACCCGGAATTCACGATCGCGGCGCGGACGCGCTCGCGCGACTCGTTGAGCGCCTTGTCGGCGAGGCCGACCAGCGCGAAGTGGGGGACGCCGGCGGCCGAGTCGGTCTCGACGCGCACGACGTGCGCGTCGACTCCGGCAACCGCGGCGGAGAAAGCGAGGGCGAGCATGCATGGTTCGATCACGCGCTGCGCCGCTCGCCGCTAGTGCCCGGGCGCTAGGAGCTCGCAAGCGTTTCCGGGCTGGGCGTCTTGCGCCGCAGGTAGCCTTTCGGGTTGAGCGTCATGAGGAAGCGCTCGCAGCGCTCGTCGATCTCGAACTCGTCGTGGTAGGTCAAGAAGGTGCGCAGCGCTTCCATCGGGCCCGGGCCGAAGTCTCGGTACGCGGGATGCCCGTTGACGTTGGTGTCCTCGACGATCAGATAGTCACCGGGCGCAACGAGCGGACCGTACGCGAGCATCTCGTTGTAGACGTGCTCGGCGCGGTGATCCGAGTCGAGGATCACCATCGCGCGCTTTCCGCACGCGGCTTCGCGGACGTAAGCGACCGTCCGCGGGTCCGTGCTCGACGCGGTGACGTACTCGATCCGCGGATGGACCGGACGGCCGGGCCGGGCGTTGACGTCGATCGTGACGACCCGGCCGTGCCCGAGGCGGTCGAGCACCGTCGCCAAGAACAGCGCGCTCCCGCCGCACCACGTGCCGCACTCGATCACCATATCCGGCCGCGTCCGGACGAGCAGCTCTTGATACTGCCATAGATCGAGCGGACACTTCAGCGTTTGGTAGCCGAACCAGCTCGCGTTGATCGTGTCGGCGCCGCCTTGCCAGCGCCCGTAATACAGCTCGTGAAAGCGCTCCACGATCGTGGTTTCTTCCGTGCTCAGCGGCGGTTGATCGCGGTCGACGACGAAGGTCCCGCTCGCCGTGCCGTTGCGCGCGCTACCGTGCGCCGGCGCCTCGACGGAGGCATCTCCCGGGCGCTCCGGGAGCAGCGGCTCGACAGCCGCCCAGTCGTTCGCGACGACGTTCAACGCCGCTGCGCGGTCGCCGTCAACCGCGGAAAACGGCGCGCCGATGAACCGTGCGACCGCCTCGTCGTAGCAATCGACGAGAACCCGGTTCGCCGGATCGAGCCCGGCCACGATCGTAAGGCCGCTCGGCGGCGTCGCGATGGTCGCGATGCGCAGCTCGGGGCGGTAGTGTTTCAGGCACAGGATCGTCTTCCACACGTCGCCGGTGTGGAAATCCGTGCGTTGCTCGCGCCCTGACGTCTCTTCGTCCAGCGGTATCGTGTCGTGCAGCAAGATGACGGAACCCGGTCCGCACAGCGCTTCCAGATTGATGAAATCCCGGAGCGCCTGTTCGAACAGGTGCAGACCGTCGACGAAGCCGATCGAAAGCGCGCGGTCGCCGAGGAGCGCGCGCGCCCGCCCGTTCGCGAAGAACATGTCGCTCGCCTCGGCGAAGAGATGCGTCTCGGCCGCGAGCCTGTGAAGGATCCGGGGCGCCGGATCGACGCCGATCGCGATCGCCGGCGGGCGGACCAATCGCAGCGAGGCCCCTTCGAAGACGCCGATCTCGAGGACGCTCGCTGGAGCGCACGCCTGATACAGCCGGTCGATCCAGGCGAGGTAATCCTCGCCCGGCAGGCGCATCTGCGCCAGGGCAAGGCGCGCCGCCGTGACGTTCGGATCGTGCGCAAGCGCGCTCCGGAAGTGGGATTCGGCGCCGGCGTCGTGGCCGATGATGCGATGCGCCTCGCCCAGCGTCAAATGATACCGAACGACATCGTTCGGCGAAGCTCCCGAGCCGGTGACGGCGAGGATCCGCAACACGTCGGGATGGTCCGGCGCCAGCGCGCGCGCGAGGCGCGCAACGCCGCAGCTCGCCGCGGAGTGTCCCGCGCGCAACGCGTCCGCGGCAAGGGCGACGAGCCGGCCGACCGTGCCGTCCTGCTGCGTTGTCTGCGCGGGCGACCACGGCACGACGTCAAGAGTTTCGGCGAGCGGGGAAGAGCCCGGATGTACCGGATGAATCGCGGCGCGCACGAGGCGCGAGAGTGCCGCGCGCGGGAGCGTGCCGACGTACGTCGGCGTCGCGCGCGGAATTTCCCACGGACGCCCGCGCAGCCGCGCGTACTGCGCGCTCCAGCGCTCGTGGTTTTGGGCTTGCTCCACGGGTGAGGCGTTCGTGTTGACGCCCCCGTGCGTCTGGTGGAACGTCGCCTCGCCCAGCAGCAGCACGAGCTGCGCGCCGGGAAGCTCGAGCGCGCGCCGGAACGTGTCGAAGTTCAGCAGCCCGCCGCCGGGTTCCGCAAAGCGCTCGTCGGCGCCGCCCAGCTGCTCCCACGCCGAACGCCGCAGGAACAACGCGTTCGACTCGGAGATCGGGGCGAACCATCCGTCGACGGACGACTCGTCCATCGTGCCGATCTCGGACAGACGATAACCGTCCTCGGGCCAGCCGATCGACGCGAGCAGCGCGTCCTCGCGCGCCGCGTCGTATCCGCTTTCCACGGCCCAGCCCTGAACGTCGCTGCCGAGGTACCAGCCCAGCGTCGCAACGACCGCGGTTTCGTACAGCGCCGCGCCGTGGCGCGCGAAGTGCACCAGGCCCGGGGTGGCGAGGCGGGCGCCGTCGATCATCACGCCGACCACGTCGCCGCGCGCCTCCGCCAGGCCGCGGTTGATCGCCGCGGCGGGCGAAGACGGCGCCGGATCGAGCCGGATCACCCGCGCGTTGCACGCGATCTCGGCGACGGCGTTCGCATCGAGCGGAACCGCCGATCCGTTGTCGACGACGATGATCTCGTAGTCGTCCGGCGCGACGTGCTGCTGGTACGCCGGCGAGAGCGAGCGCAGCGTGCGCGGCGCCTCGCGCGCCATGTCGTGCACGACGACGACGACCGTGACGGCCGGCGAGCGCGCGGTCACGTCGATTTCCTCCAGTACACGCCGGTCCAGTCGATCGTCTCGATCGGTTCGTGCACCCCGTGGCGTTCTCGATAGGCGTGGACGGCGGCCGCGCACGCCGGCACGGCGCCGTAGTCGTCGACGATCGCGAACCCGCCGGGACTGAGCTTCGGATAGAGCGCCTCCAGCGTCTGCAGCGTCGATTCGTAGAGGTCGCCGTCGAGCCGGAGCAGCGCGAAGGCGTCCGCGTCGATCGTGGTCAGCGTCTCGGAGAACCAACCTTCGACGAAGCGCACGCTTTCGTCGAACAAGCCCAGCGCCTCGAAGTTCGCTTGCACGACGTCGCGCGGGACGGCGAGCACGGCGATCTCGCTCAAGTCGAGTCCGGCGTCGAGTGGATAGCGCTCGCCGTCCGGCGGCGGCAAGCCGCGGAACGAATCGGCGACCCAGACGCGGCGGTCGGTGACGCCGTGCGCGACGAGCACCGCGCGCATCATGATCGACGCGCCGCCGCGCCACACGCCGGCTTCCAGCAGGTCACCCGGAATGCCGTCCGCGAGTACCTCTTCGACGCAGCGGCGGAGATGATGCAGCCGTTTTTCCCCGATCATCGTCAGCGCGCGCGTCGGCCACACCCGCCCCTCGGCACGCGCGGCAGGATCGTACGGCTGCTCGCGGCCCTGGGAATCGACGCTGGCGTCGCGGTAGATCGTGTTCAGCAGGACACGTTCGATCGTGTCCAAGTAGAGCGCGCGCACGTCGACGGCGGCGGAGGACGTCACGGCAAGCCTACGTGTAGCTTTGGCCGGCGACTTGGTACGTGCTGAAGTCGGAATCGGCGCCGAACTCGCAGCCTGCGCACGTCGCCAGCGATGCGCGGTCGCGCTCGAGCGCGTCGAGGAAGCGACGCCGCAGCTCGCCGCGGTGGATCTCGCTCCACCGCATCGTCTGCAAGTTCCCGAAGTCACCGGCGCCAGGGTGCGCGCAGCACGGCACGACCGTCCCTGTCGAATCGACGTACGATGAGTCCGGGGGGCCGACGAACGGGCATTTGCCGCGGCCCGGTTGCACCTCGTGACCGGAAAGATTCTCCGCGGCGCCGACGAGATTGATCCAACGGCGGAACTCCGGACGCCAGCCCAGCGGCTCCAGCACCGCGCGCCACCGCGCCATGTCCGTCTCGTCGAAAATCACGGTGCGCGTCATCAGCTCCATCCCGGGGCAATGGCGGTCACGCAGCTCGCGCGCTCGCGTCAAGAACGCGACGAGCTTGTCCCAGCGAGCCGGCGGCCGCATGCGCTCGTAGGAGCCCGGCGTTCCGTCGCCGTCGCAGCTGACCACCAGCCGGTCGAGCACGCGCCGGCGCAGCACGTCTTCGAGCTGGTTCCAGCGCACGAACTGCGCGTTGGTCGAGAGCTCCAAATGGCGGATCGTAAACCCGCGGGCCCCTTCGAGCGCGTCGAAGATCGCAGGCAGGTCAGTGTGCAGCAGCGGCTCGCCGTAGTTGAACAACCGAAAGACGTCGACGTGATCGACGTCGATGTGCGCAAGGCACGTGGCGAAGACCGCCGGATCGATCTGCGTGACGGGGTTGCCGATCGTCGAGTTCGGACAGCCGACGCAGCGCAGCTGACAGCTTCCGACGATGTCGAAGTGCAACGTGGCAAGCCCCGTAAATGCCATTGTCACGAACGCGTTCGGCAAGCCGAAGTGGCCTCCCGCCGCAACAATGCGCGCAACGCCATACGCCGTGTTACGATGACGCGGTGACGTACGTCGTCCAGGCGATCCCGTTCTTGCTGCTCGCGCTGCTTGGCGGCCTGGCCGTCGCCTCGCTGCTGCGCCGCCGGATTCCCCGCGAGCGGCCCGCGCGCGCACCTCGCCTGCCGAAGAAGTCGACGCTCCGGGTTACTCGCTCGCAGATCGACGAGGACCTCGCGGAACTGCTCCGCCGCCGCTCGCCCTGAGCCGCCGAGTGAGATCGCGAATCGTTCTCCACACGGTACACAGGTGTGACGAACGATACTGTGGACAGGCTTCGCGAAGTGCGGGCACCTCTACGAAATGGGAGTTTTGTCCCCCGGCGGCGATGCGTCCGCAGCCTGCCTGTGGAGGACGACAGCGCCTCTCGTGCTCGGCAAGGCAAACGGTCGGGTTGCTGTCAGCCTAGATGAGAACGCCTTGCAGCTACGTGGCAATGCGGAGGCTGCTCGCACTCGCAGGGGTTCGGGTGCCGCCTCCCGCATCCGGTGCGACGGTATGAAGAAGACCGTCCTTCTCGCGTGCGCGCTAGCGCTCGCCTTCACCGCCTGCGCGAAGTCGTCCGACACCTCGAGCACGACGACGACCACGACGTCGACGGCGTCCAGCCCGGCGGCGGCGTCGAGCGCGGCGGCGCAGGGCGGCAAGACGATCGGGTTCTCCGTGCAGAACCGCGAGGCGCAGTTCTACCAGGACATGGAGCGCGGGATGAAGGCCGAGGCGGCCAAGTACGGCTACACGGTCAACGTCGTCGACGCGGCGCGCGACAACGCCAAGCAGCAGAGCCAAGTCGAAGACTTCATCTCGCAGAAGGTCGCGGCGATCATCCTCACGCCATACGACTCGCAGGCGATCGGCAGCGCCATCGTCGAGGCCAACAAGGCGAACGTCCCGGTCTTCACCGCCGACATCGCGAACGCATCGAAAGACGGCAAGGTGGTCTCGCACATCGCCAGCGACAACGTGCAGGGCGGCATGCAAGCGGCGAAGCTGATGTGCGCGGCGCTCCCCGGACACGTCGGCACGATCGCGATCATCGACGAGCCCGAGGTCACCTCGGTGCAAGACCGCGTCAAAGGCTTCAAGCAAGGGATCGCGGCGAACTGCAACGGCGTGACGGTCGTCGCGGACATCGACGGCGGCGGCGAGCGCGCGAAGGCCTCGTCCGCGATGGAAGACATCCTGCAGTCGCACAAGGATCTCAAGGGCGTCTTCGGGATCAACGACGACTCGGCGCTCGGCGCGGCGAAGGCGATTCAGGCGGCCGGATTGCAAGGAAAGATCGCCGTCGTCGGCTACGACGCGGCGCCCGAGGCGCGCACGGCGATCAAGAACGGCGCGATGTACGGCGACGCGATCCAGCACCCCGACCAGATCGGTGCGAAGACGATCGACGCGATCCACGACTACTTCAACGGCAAGACGCCGCCCGCGAAGATCGCCGTCCCGGTCGGCACCTTCACCAAGGCCGACGCCGGCAAATAGCGTGAGCGCCGCGGCGCCCGCCGGCGCGCCGTTGCTGGTGATGCGCGAGATCGTGAAGACGTTTCCGGGCGTGCGCGCGCTCGGCGGCGTCTCGTTCGATGTCGTCGCGGGCGAAGTCCACGCGCTGGTCGGCGAGAACGGCGCCGGCAAGTCGACGCTGATGAAGGTTCTGGCCGGCGCGTTGCAGGCCGACTCGGGCGAGATCGAGGTCGACGGCGCGCGGGTGACGATCGACGGCCCGAAGACCGCGGAGCGCCTGGGCATCGGGATGATCTACCAGGAGTTCAACCTCGTCCCGGACCTGGGCGTGATCGAGAACGTCGTGCTCGGCGTCGAACCGCGCCAGGGAATGTTCCTCGACCGGCGCGCCGCCGCCGAGGAGACGTCGAAAGTGCTCGGCGAGCTGGGGATCGTGCTCCCGCTCGACCGTCCGGCGCGCCGCCTCTCGGTCGCCGAGCAGCAGCTCACCGAGATCGCGAAGTGCTTGGTGCGCCGCGCGCGGCTGATCGTGATGGACGAGCCGACCGCCGCCCTCACCGAGCGCGAGATCGCCGCGCTCTTCGCGCTGATCGAGAAGCTCAAGGCGCAGGGCGTCGCGTTCGTCTACATCTCGCACCGGCTCGAAGAGCTGCCGCGCATCGCCGACCGCGTGACGGTGCTGCGCGACGGCAAAGCGGTCGCGACGGGGACCATCGGCGAGATGCCGCAAGACGAGGTGATCCGGCTGATGGTCGGACGGCCGCTCGAAGCGCACTTTCCCGATTTGCCGCCGGTGGATTCCGACGCCGACGTTGTCCTCGACGTGCGCGGCATCAGCGCGGCGAGCGGGGTTCGGGTTCACGACGTGGCGTTCCAGGTGAAGGCCGGCGAGATCGTCGGGTTGGCCGGGCTCGTGGGCGCGGGCCGCACCGAGATCGTGCGCGCCATCGCCGGCGCGGACGTCCCGACCAGCGGCGAGATAGAGGTCGGCGGGGAGCGCGTGGTCATCCGCTCGCCGCGGACCGCGATTCGCGCCGGGATCGCGCTGATCACCGAAGATCGCAAGGCGCAGGGGCTCGTGCTCGGGATGACGGTCCGCGAGAACACGACGCTCGCCCACTTGCAGCAGTTCGTCCGCCGCGAGCTGATCGACAAGCCGGCCGAGACGAAGGCGACCAACGAGGAGATCGCCGAGCTGCGGATTCGCACGCCGTCGAGCGAGCAGACCGTGCGCAATCTCTCGGGCGGGAACCAGCAGAAGGTCGTGCTGGCGAAGTGGCTGATCGGCCACGCGCGCGTGTTCCTGTTCGACGAGCCGACGCGCGGGATCGACGTCGGCGCGAAGGCGGAGATCTACGCGCTGATGGTCGAGCTGCTGAAGCAGGGCGCGGCGATCGTCATGGTCTCGAGCGAGCTGCCGGAAGTGATCGGGATGTCGCACCGCGTGCTGGTCGTGCGGGGCGGCACGATCCGCGCCGAGTTCGCGCGCGACGAGGTGACGCCCGACAAGGTGATCGCGGTCGCGACCGGAGCCGCCGCGTAATGGCGCAGACGAAGGCGCCCGCGGCGCAGGTCAAGGCCGAGCTGGACGCGCGCGCCGGCGAAGTCGCTGCGCAGCACAGGCGCACGCTGATCGTCCGTATCGCAGTCGCGGCCGTCTCTTTTTTCGTGCTGCTCTACGTCGTCAACAAGCTCGCGCACGGCGCTTTCCTCGAGCCCGAAAATCTCATCAACGTCCTGCGCCAAATCACGGTGAACACCATCATGGCGGTCGGCCAGACGTTCGTGATCATCACCGCCGGGATCGACTTGTCGGTCGGCTCGCTGGTCGCGCTCGCCGGCGTGGTGATGGCGCAGATCTCGAACGCGCTGCCCTTCGGCGGCCCGGGCAACTTCGTCGTCACGCTGCTGGTCGGCTTGGCCGTCGGCTGCGCCGCCGGCTGGGTGAACGCTATCCCGGTGGTGCGGCTGAACCTGCCGCCGTTCATTACGACGCTGGCGATGATGCAAATGGCGCGCGGGCTCGCGTTCATCCTCGCGCACGGCCAGCCGATTCCGCTCGCGAACAGCACGCCGTTCGACTGGCTCGGGACGGGCTATCTGTTTCCGGGACTGTTCGGGATGCCGGGGATTCCGTACGCGGTGCTCGTGATGGCGGTCGTCGCCGTCGTCTTCGCGATCGTGCTCGGACGGACCGCGTACGGCCGGTACGTGCTCGCGCTCGGCGGCAACGAGGAAGCGGCGCGGCTGGCCGGGATCGACACCGGCCGGGTCAAGACGCTGGTCTACGTGATCTCCGGCGGGTGCGCGGCGCTGGCGGGGCTGCTGCTGGTCGCGCGCTTCGGCTCCGGCGCGCCGCAGAACGGCACCGGCTACGAGCTGCAGGCGATCGCGGCGGTCGTCGTCGGCGGCACCTCGCTGATGGGCGGTCGCGGCACGATCGTGGGAACGTTCTTCGGCGCCCTCCTGATCGGCGTGCTGAACAACGTGATGAACCTGTTGCGCGTCGAGTCGTACACCCAGCTCATCGTCCTCGGCGCGGTGATCCTACTCGCGGTCGTGCTCGATCAGCTCCGGAAAGTGTATCTAGCCGCACGCTGAGCGGGACGCCGCCCTGGCCCGCGGAAACCGTTCCAAGCAACCGCTCGACGGCTCTTCCCGCCGCGCGGCCCGCGCCAGAGTTGCTCGGCAAGTACTTCCTCCCGCGCACGATCGACAAGCTGCGCGCGGACCTTCCCGGCGGCTCAATGGGCCGTACCTGAATGAGCCGCGGAATCAGCGCGTACCTCTGCCGCCCGCGGTGGAGCGGACATGGATGAGGTGCGAGCGGTGATCATCACCGCGGACGGGGATGACGTGGTGGCGTGGCTGCAGCAACGCGACGACCGGAAGAGGTTGAAAAGACGAACGCAAGCTGGAGTCGCTGACGATCCAGCGGTCGTCGCCAGGAGATCGCGAGACAGTGCGGCATCATGATCCGATCCTGGCTCGACGCCCGGAGCTCGTCATCTCTTTGGATATTTCCGGGCGGACGCCGTGGAAACTTACGAATCGTATCGGTAGCCCATTCATGCGGCGCACGGAGCTGTAACCGTGCTGTAACGCACGTTCGTGTATCGTTATTATTCGTTGTGGTTGCTTCCTGGAGGACGCGGAAATGCCTTGGTCCACAAATCTCAGCGTTCGCTATCATCAGCAGAACACGGACAAGCTGTGCGGACCTGCTAGCGCGATGATGGTACTTCATTCGATCGATGGCCAGACCGTACAAGAAGATGAGCTTTGGGGCAAACTGAAGTCAAGCATCGGCGGTTGGAACACCAATCCGTGGAGTCTCGAGGCCGGGCTCAACCGCTATGCCCCTCAGCGGTTCGTGGGCCGCTTTCGCGCCGTACCGGGAAATAACCAGAATGATGCAAACTCGCGGGTCGTCGGAGCCTTGCTCGCGCAGGAGCCCGTACCACCCGTCGTTCTCGTTTTCGGAAAGGCGCACTGGGTGGTCGTTACCAATGTGAACCTAGCGGCGATGCCAAACGGTGACGCGCTGATGGTCCTCGGGTACTACATCCACTGCCCCACCGTGTCGCCGTTGAACCCGCCTAGGCTGCACGGCGATAACGATCTGTGTGCCACGGGTTCCACCTTTGGTAGCACTGATGCCTATCAGTACGTCAGCTATCCGGCTTGGCAAGACGAATACTTCAACGGCTATTACGATGGTAGGGAATTTAAGTTCGTCACCGTTGCGATCGACGATAGTTCTGTGCTACCCGAAATCTCACGCCTCTCCGAACGCACTGAACGATTGCGTCTCTATGGCTACGACGCTGCGTACCTTAGCGAATTCGTCAACCCCAAGGTCGCCGCGGACGACGCGCTAGCCGCGATCACTAGTCATGGTCTTGGCGACCATGGACCGTTGCAGAGCGCCCTTCATGACCTTACGGCAGCCGGCGAACCGGAACTCGTCACGCGTGTCGACGTGCTTAGGTGGACATACTATGTTGTCCCACTTCTTCGCGGCGACCGCGTCGTCGGAGTGGCGCGCATGAACGCGCTCACCAGTGCTTTCATGGGAGCGTCTGCGACCCCAGACGGAGTTTACCACATTCTTAGCTCTGCAACGCTCAAAAAGGAGTTGCCCGCCGGATACGTCGCAACCGGCCTTGTGTGGGCTCCGTGCCGCGAGTCAAGGTCGCAGTATCACCCGCTCCGCCGCATTCGCGGACCAGCCGGCTGCGGTTTTCTCGACCAGCGTGGCGTCTATCATGAGTCGCTCACGCCGCTGACGAGCGGCGGCTGAGTGATTGCGAAGCGCCGGTTCTCGGAGTCGTAGTCGCAGGCTCGAAGACGATTTCGCGCGTTGAACCGCATCTTAAGGGCAGTGTTTGGAATGTCGACCACGACGCTGCCGGCGACAACGTGAGCTTCGACCCAGACGTAGGCGCAGTGCGCGGTTGCAAAGTTTGCCCTGCAATTGGGCGCCAGCGCGACGGCGTTAAGTGGCCGTCGAAAACTGGTTGCGTTGACGGTTGCAGATTGGAGCAGTCCGAATACAGCGATGCGTTCACATTCATTTCGAACGTCGTACTGACCTGGCGGTAGGCGGTCGTCGGTTTGCGGTGGACCGAAGCCGTAGTCCCCGTACGAGTAGAGATGCCGGTGTGCCGCCGGGTACACGGTGTGCCTCGGTTCGATAATCGCGTCAGCTCGAAGCGGCGTCTCCGATGCGAATAGGCCGTAGGTATCGGTCCATTTGATCCAAATGGCCGCCAGCGGCGGTAGCACGATCCAGGCCAGGTTGGGACGACGAGCCCCCACGGGCCTCGCTATGACGATCGAGGAGCCGGTCTCTGAAAGCTTTGCGCGGCCTTCGGGATCGGTCCTAATCGTAAGGCTGTACGTGCATGCCATGGCTAGGATAATGCGTCAACCGCGTTACGGGCTGGTTAATCGGCCCGGAACGAGAACGGTTATCGGTAACCGTCCGTCGTACAGAGCAGAATGGTGCTTAGTCCGGAGCGGAGTGACTACAGCAATGGTGCATTCGGGTGGTCCGAAACTGATGGAGACGATCGCCGAACGTTCTCCGCGTATTCTCGCGGTCTGGGGGCCGGCCGGGTACCGCAAAAACGCGCTGCTGCGCGGGCTTGCGGCTCGAATGGATCGCCTCGTAATATGTACGGTTCCGGCGCCCGCCGAGGGACAGGATCTAAGCCGCGCGGTACTGGAAGCGCTCGTATCCCGTAGTCGTACCCGCGCCGCGCGCTGGGCTGCGGGGCGACTGGCGCAGCCCAGAGAGTTCGCGTCGATGGCAGCCCGGGAAGCGTTGCGCCGAGAATGGCCGCTTGTCGACGGGTCTGAGCTCTTCGTGTTGCGCGACGTCGGGGGCTCCATCGCAACGCCGGCCGGGTTGGACCTTGTCGAAGAACTCGTCGCTTCGCTACCCGCGGGTCGCACGTTGGCCGTGACGACCCGAATTTCGCTGCCGCCGGCGCTCACCCAGATCGTCGACGCGCACCGTTCGCTAACGATTACGCCAGCCGAGTTGGCACTCTCGCGCAATGCGGTGGACGACCTAGCGCGTCAGGCGGGTCTCTCGCAACCGAGTGCGGAGCAGATTTATGAAATTGCTCACGGCTGGCCACTCGTTTCCCGCCTCTTGATCCGTTTGGTGGCCGCCGAGCCGTCCTTAAAATTGGAGATGGCGCGTAGCCTTACGGCCGCCGCGCTCCTCGCATTCGCGGCGCACCGAACGGTGGCATCATTGGAGGACAGCGTTCGGGATGCGGTTGCCGTCTCGGCGGTGCTCCATGGCGCGACACAATTGGAACTGATGCGAGTCTTGGGCGGAAACTGCGATGATGTTGTCTTTAGCCAGCTACTCGCTCTTCCGTTCGTCGAGCTAGAAGCGGAACGTGCGATCATACACCCTGAGATCGCTTGCTTGATGCTGCAGAGGTTCAGGTCCGTCGTCATACCGCTCTATGAACAGGTCCTTCACGCCCTGAGCGGTGACGGCGCGTATGCGGAGGCTGCTCGAATCGCGGTCGATGGCGGTGATATCATTCGCGCAGCTGCAATCCTGGACGCTGCGCCGCCTTACACTGCCGCTCGCGTTCCGCTCGAGGATTACGAACGAGTATTGGACCGCCTCGATCGTGATCTGGTCACCCGCTTTCCGAATGTTTGGCTCGCTACGATTCCGTATCGAGCGTTTTCCGTTGACCGTGCAACTTACATCCGCGAGGCGGAGACGGTGTACTATTGCTTGCCGCGAACGGCGACCGACGAGCAGCGCGCCGTGGTATTGATTCACCTCGCGTCCGCATATGCCAACGTCGGTCGGGCCTCGGAGAGTGACCAGCTTCTGGAAGAGGCATTGAACGGATTTGCCCACGAGCCGTCATCGGCCCGCGCGACGCTGCTGACGTTCAGCGCAACGCTCCGCGGTATCGAGGGGCGTTTCGTCCTGGCTCGTGCTCAGGCAGCTGAAGCGGCATCCATTTCGGCTCCAGACTTCGTCTTCGGCGAGAACCAGACGCTGCATTATATCGAGGCCCATGAAGCAGCGTTTCGCGGGCGCTACGGGCGCTCACTCGTCATGTTTGATGAGCTGATGCGGAGAATGACACGCGAGGATCTGCCGCTTTATTTGGCATACGCGGCGACCAACGGTGCCTTCATCGCCTGGATAAGCGGCGACGACGAGCGGTTCGAGCGGTACGTCTCAATCCTCGAGGACCGCCTCACGCCAGGGATCGAACGCGGTTTTGCTCCGATGGTAGACGCGGCGCGCGGCCGTGTGCCGCAAATCGACGAGCGCTATCCTTGGCCGGTCTTGGCCGCCATAGCTCACCTCTATCGAGTCGGCGAGGCATCGGTCGAGTCCGACGCCCTTTCATCGGCATGGGCAGCGGTGCATGCCGCCGACGAACGACGCGATCCATACGCGCAGATCTTCGCGCATACGGCGGTGTTCGTACTCGACAGAGCTTCACGGGCTGAGCAGAGCGCGAAGCTTCTCACCATCGCTAACTCCGTAGAAAGCCCCGAGTTGCAATTCGCAATTCGCGAGTTAATTGCCGAGAAAGGCCAGCGGGGATTTTAGAACCCTTCATTCGGCTGCGAGTGCTGCGTGATCGTCAGTTGCGTGATCCGCGGCTAGTCGTCGAGCTGATTGGGGCCCGTGTCACGCGAGATCGCCAGCCGCTCAAGCTCACCGACAAGGAACTCGAATTTCTGACGTTGCTTGGTTCAGCTCACGGATCGATATCGCGCGACCGCATCGGCGAGACTCTTTGGGGTCATCTTGACCCTGAGGAGTGGCCAAATAATATCAAGGTGACTCTTTCTCGGCTTCGCACAAAGCTGGGAGTACGTGACGCCGTCCTTTCTTCGAACGGAGGATATCGGCTCGGGCCGAAGATTGAAGTCGATCTTCGCCGAGCCGAAGCCCTCGTTAGAGATACTGCGAGCGCGCTTCTCGACGAGGCCGGTCGAGACGCGCTTAGACGCATTGTCATGGCGTATAGGAGTGGTTCCGCCGCGCGATACGAGCGCTTCCCGTGGGCACAGTCTTTTTTGGTTCGCATCCAGGATGTGGTCTGTACCGCCGGCCTGATGCTCGCGAAGGATGCTCTGCGCCGAAGCTCGATCCACGAGGCTCTCACGGAAGCAAGGGCGGTTACTGACGTGGACTCCTTAAATGAAAGCGCTTGTGAGCTCACGATTCGCGCTTACCTTACGCTCGATGATGTTGACGCCGCCCGCCGCGAGTTCAGGCGCTACGCTGCCGTCCTCGAGTCTGAGCTGGCAACCGCGCCCGCTCCACATTTGGCCGCGCTCGCGCAAGAGCCCCTGCGGAACCCGAAACTAGTCGGGTCTTACGGACCGCTCGGCGGAACGACACCGGAGCCGATCGGTCCTGCGAGGCTTCCCCCATTGCCGTAGTAGATTGTCATCGCATCGAAGTCGAGGTACTTCTTCCCAAGCGGAACGTCGACGAAGTAACCGCGTACCGATCCATCCGCAGTCACCTTCGAACCCAAGATAACGAGACCGAGCTGGCCATCGTTCGTATTTACGTACTTGTCCGCCGGCTGTTCCAGAACCAACGTCGCCGACGATAAATCGCTTGCCAGGGCTAACGAATATCCAATCCGCGCACCTTTGTACTGGGCTCCGATCGGAGTGAACGTCAATTTTTGCGTGCCATCTAATGTCCCTAGGACGGTGATAGAACTGATCGTACCGGGGGTCTTAGTGTACGTGCTCGGCGCAAAGAAATCGAAGAGGACCTCGATCTTTCCGCTCCCTGGCGGATTTTCGTCAGCGTGGCAGAACAAAGGGTTCCCGTCGTAGGTCGTGATGTTCGAGGTTCCACCGAAGGAGTCGTTGGTGAACCCGTCGAGATGAATCTGATTCAGCTTGATTTGCAACGGCAACTGGGCCATGATAAAATATCCTTTTCGCGAACAGCGAGTGTGAATTGTACATCGATCGGGGAGGTGTTAGTGTCAGCCCGCGGAACTGACTACCGGTGAAGTTGGAGAAATCTCGTTGCGATTGATGCCGCGACATCGTTTCCGTGGGTAGCGATTACGGCCATCGCGACCTTATCGCGCTGCAGCGCTATGCAGGCCTGACAAATGGAGGCAGACGGCGGCAGGCGGTATCCGGGGAGATGCTTGGCGACGAACTCTGAGATGCCGGCAGGACCGGCGACGTGGAGCCAGGCGTGAAGAAGGTCCGTGGGCGCGGACGTCATGACTTCGTCCAGCGGACGGTTCGCCACCGAACCGATCTCCAGTAGCGGCAACTCCTCCAACGGGAAGCCGCAACACGCCGTCAGTCGTTGGTCGGGTGTGACCGAGATAATCGTCAAGATTTGTGGACACCCGCCATGTTGATAGCCCGCGTCGTGCATTAGGATTCGATTATGGCTGAGCCGCGCATTTCCGCGGCCGCCGGCATCGGAGATCCATGGATCATGTGCGATGGCCACGACCCCTTCAGTGATCTGTTGCGCGAGTTCTGTGCGGATGATCGAATCATCGAAGTCGGACTGGTCGCATCGTTCGACCGAAATACGGGTTGAAATCCCGGCGGCCGACGCTGCTCGGGCGGCGTGTATGACTCGCTCAACCGGAATGAACTGCTGATGAAACGTCCCGGTTGAGAGCATTAGCTCATCGAGCCCCGATGTGGCGAGGCGGGTGGCGCGCTTTGCGGCAGCGTACGCGTTGACCGCCCAATATCCGTTACTGATTGCACGCGTATCGAACTCGACTTGATGTGCATGTGCGATCAGGGCGTCAAGATCGTTGCCGAGTAGAAAGCACTCGCCGCCGGTGAACACAACGCGCTCGATCGTTGGTAGTCGCTTCGCCTCTTCGATGAGAGCATGAATTCTCGGTACGGGAATGGATGTGGTCGCTTTGGGGCTTGCGCCAATGCAGCAGTGGTCGCACGCTGCAGTGCAGCGGCGCGTTGTCAAGATCGACAGGATGCGGGGAGACGCGATCATCATGCTATTGGGCTGCTTCGATGTCCGCGCCGAGCGCCTCTTCATCTGTGATGAGTATGTCCAGCGGACCCGCGATCGATCGGTCACCGTCCGAGTGCTCCGGCAGGAAGTAAAGCACGATCGGCTTGTCCTTAGTGTAAGGCGTCGACAAAGCGATGGTTCCGTAGTGGACGCCCCCGAAAACGAACGTCATTGACCTCAGGACGTTGTCATAACGCCGTCGACTTTCAAGATGTGTGACGGTTGCTGAAGTGCGCGAGCATTCCGATGCGGTGCGATTGAGGTTCGCGTTGTCGGTCATCGTGTGTACCCCCTGATCCACGATGAGCTTCGGCCATGGCGGTTACAAGCAGGTTACTGTATGCGACAGCCTGCGGCGCTCCCAGTCGCCGTTGTTGAGCCGCAGGGTCGTGATCGCCGCGCGCACCAACCAGCCTGCGGTCCAGCCGAGCGGCACGGCCCAGAGTCCCAGGTGCAGCAGGCGGATGCCAGACGCGGTTCCGCCGACGGCGACGAGCGTCGTCACGATCCCCATCGCCATGACGAACCTCGTGTCGCCGGCGCCGCGGATCGGCGCGAGAGCCGTCATCGCATAGCCTTTCAGCGGCAGCGTTATCCCGACGTGCGCGGCGAGCGGCGCCGCGGCGATTGAGGCCAGCTTGGGGCTCAGCGTGCAGATCGCCG
Organism: Candidatus Eremiobacterota bacterium; assembly: GCA_019235885.1. Taxonomy (GTDB): domain Bacteria; phylum Vulcanimicrobiota; class Vulcanimicrobiia; order Vulcanimicrobiales; family Vulcanimicrobiaceae; genus Vulcanimicrobium. The sequence continues at coordinate 37,992 of JAFAKB010000081.1, forward strand.
CTAACGGCCAAGCGAGCGCCGCGACCAGCGCGCCGACGGCTAGGCATACCAGCACCGCGATCCGCGTCGCGGCGCGCTGGAATGCCTTCCCACCCGCGTAGTCGCGCGCGCCGATCCGCTGGCCCAGCACCACCTCGGAGGCGTCCCCGAGGGCGCCCGGCAGCGCCCACGTGATGTCGCTGACGAGGCTCAGCGCGCGGAACGCCGCGACCGTCTCCGTCCCGGCCGGCGCCAGCAGCGCGATCGTCGCCGGCTCCGGCGCGATCTGCAGCACCAGGAAGACGAACTCCGGCCAACTCAGCGCCGCGGTCAGCGCGACCAGCCCGCGGTCGATCGACCACGACGCGAAGATCCCCAGCTCCGGGTGCTTGCGCGCTTGGCCGATCATGTACGCCAGCCCGACGATTTCCGCGATCAGCGACGAGACGCCCGCGCCAGTCAGCCCGAACGGCCGGTGGGTCCCGAAGCCGAGCGCCAGCACGAACACCAACGGCACGTGCACCGCGTTGATTGCCAACAGCAGCCGCAGCGTCGGCTTCGAGTCGCCGGCCGTCGCGAACGCCACCGCGATCATCCCGCTGCACACCATCGGGATCAGGCACGCGCACCGCAGCATCAGGTAGTGCGCCGACGCCGCCAGCGGCGCCCCGCCGGGAAGCAGCGCGTGCAGCAGCGGCTTCGCGGCGACCAAGGAAGCCAGCGCCGCGGCCGCCGCGATCGCCAGCGGGACGACGGTCGCCGCGCGGACGATCGCGCCGTAGCGCTCGCTCTCCCCCGCGCCGATCGCCTGCGCGCCGACCACGCGCACCCCGGTGCTGAACGCGAAGAGCCCGATCCCGAGCACCATGAACACTGCCGTCGCGCCGGTGATCCCGGCCAGCGCCGCCGTCCCCAGCGAGCCGATCGCGATCGTGTCCACGATCCCCAGCAGCTGGTCGCTGACGAGCGCCAGGGCGTTCGGCGTCGCGAGGCGCCGCAGCGCCGCGCCGGCGTCGCGGTGCTCGATCGCGGCGATCGCCATGCGGCGCTAGGCGGACGGCGCGCCAGCGCCGGCGGCGTTCCGTTCGACGGTCAGCATCCGCCCGTGCGGGCCCGGGACGCCGATCAGCACGTCGCACTGCGCACCCGAAGCGATCGCCTCGATCGCGCGGCCGAGCGGCGCGCCGGTGTACTTCCCTTCGCGGTACGAACCGAGCACGATCAGGTTCGTCTGCTCGCGCTTCGCCAGGTCGAGCACCGCCGGCGCGATCTGGCGCGCGTGGATCAGCTCGGTGTGGATGTTCACGCCGCGGTGGTGCGCGATCACCTCCGCGGTCGCCAGCGCGTCGTAACCGCGGCGGTCCTCGTCGGGCATCGGAGCGTCCTGGGCGAGGATCAGCGGCACCTCGATCACGTACACCGCCAGCAGGTCGGCGCGCTCGCGCCGAGCCAGCCGCGCCGCCAGCGCCATCATGTGCTCGGAGTGAATCTCCTCCGCGAAGACGACGATGATCCGGCCGACCATTGCCTCGAGCGCGGCTTCGGCGCGCTCCGCCACGACGTCGGCGGGTGATGCCGGCGGGTGCAGCATCCAGTAGATCGTCGCCGCGACGACGAGGACGATCGCGATCCCGACCAGCGCGCCGAGCGGGTGGACGGCGATCGGCGTCACGGAGCGCGCTCGCGCTTCCAGCGCGCGTACTGCACCAGCCGCACCACCCCGAGCGCGATCATCGCCAGCGCGAGCAGCCCGCCGAGGACTTTGTTGCCGAACGGCGCGTCGACGACGCCGACGCGGTACAGCGTCACCGCGCCCAGGACGAGAAACCCGAACCCGAACACCGCGCGGTAGCGGTAGACGATCCGGCGGTCGTTACGCATCGCTGCTCACCTCCGCGGCGGCCGCCGCAGGCAGCTTGCCGCGCGCCCGCAGCTTCTCGATCAGCTCGTCCATCAGCTCCAGCTCGCCCGCGTCTTTGAGGATGTTCACCTGCTGAGATTCCCAGTCGACCGGGCGCGAGCGCAGCAGCGGCAGCCTCTTGCGCGTGCGGTAGACGAGATAGCCGCCGAAGCCGGCGGCGAGCCACAGCGGTCCGGCGACGCGGCCGATCGGATGCGTCAGCATCGTGAAGATCAGGATCGAGAAGATGCCGGTGAACCCGAGTACGGCGATCACCGGAAAGTCGACCCGCTCGCCGCGAAAGCGCAGCGGGACGTTGATCGGAATCTTGAACTTGCGCGGGCTCAGCGGGTCTTTCAAGCGCAGCGCGATCAGCGCGACGAAGACGAACGAGTAGCTCGTCGCGGCGCCGAACGCGTACAAGTCGGCGAGCACGTCGAGCCCGGCCTCACCGTGGAAGAACCGGTTGTAGACCGCCTCGGCGCCGGGATCGAGCGAGGGCAGCGCGGCGAAGCACAGCACCAGCAGCGCGACGCCGCAGAACGAGACAATCGAGACCGCGGGCGTGCGGTAGCGCGGATGGACGCGCTCGAAGAGCGAGGGCAGGAGCCGCGCGCGGCTCATCGCGTACGCGATCCGCGACGATCCGAACACGCCCGAGTTCGAGCTGATCAGCAGCAAGATTGCGCCGAGCACCGGAACGTAGAGCGCGGCGAGCGCGCCGAAGTACGGCACGTTCGCGGCCAGCACGGCCACCGCCGAGCCTTGGTTCTCCTTGTTGCCGAGGTACTGGAAGAACGTCTGCGCGTGCCCGTGCGCGTCGGGCGGAACGGGGTGCGCCGGCGTCATCCCGAGCGCGAGGTTCGCGTACGCCAGCGCGTAGACCAAGATCGTGAGGATCAGCGCGATCGAGGTGCGCGGGATGATCGAGGCCGGGCGCTGCGTCTCCTGCGCCGCCTGCGAGATCGACTCCAAGCCGACGAACGAGATGATCGCCAGCGAAGCGCCGAGCAGGAGATGCTCGCTGCTCGGCCAGTAGGCCGTCATCGCGTGCACCAGCAGATCGGGGTTGAACGCGAACAGGAAGCCGAAGAAGAGGATCGACGTCTCGCTGACGACGTCGAGCGCCGAGACCACGCCGTTGAACGTCGTCGACTCGCGCACGCCGATCACGTTCAGCATGCACAGCCCGGCGATCAGCGAGAACGCGACCAGAAAATGCACCCACGGATGCGCGGTCAGGGCGAGCACCGGAACGAGCTGGCCGAGATAGTCGACGCACGACCAGGCGAAGAGCGCGATGTCGATGGTGAAGTCCAGCAGCACCGCCCAGCCGGCGATGAACCCGAAGACGTCGCCGAGCCCGCGCATGACGAAGTACTGCCCGCCGCCTGCGACCGGATACGTCGCCGCGAGCTCGGTGTACGCCAATCCGATGCAGATGTAGACCAGTCCGGCGAACAGGAACGCGACGTTCGAGCCGCCCGCCGCCGCGCCCAGCACCAGCCCCAATCCGACGAAGATGTCGGCGCCGACGTCGCTGTAGCCCCACGAGAACGAGCCCCAAGGCGTGACGGCGCGGCGCAGCGTCGGTTTCGCCGGCATGGCCTCAGCGGGTTCTGATCAGCGTTCGCTGCAGCGTGTAGAGCAGCCGCTCACCGTCTTCGAGCTCTTTGAGCATCCCGCGCCCACGGAAGGTCGGCAGCGCCTCGCTCAGCACGTCGGCCGCGTCGGAGAGCTCGCGCCGGTTCACGAGCGCGCCGGTGGTCTCCCCTTCGTTGCACTTCTGCATCACCATCGTGGCGAACTTGAGCGCGGTCTTCGCGTGCTCCGCCTCGTTGTTCGCTTCGCGGAACGCCTTGAGCGCCGCGCGGTACGCGCGCGTCGCCTCGGTGTAGTCGTGCTTGCGCGTCGCGAGCATCCCGGCCAGCGTCTCGGAGTAACCGACGTCGACCGCCTTCGAGCGCCCGAACGTTCGCGCGAGCACCGCGCGCGCGTCGGCCTCGATCGTCCGGTTGCGCTCGCCTTCGCCGGGCGGCGACGCGCTCGAGCGCGCCGCGGAGCGTTCTGCGGCGGCCGGCGCGGGGGGCTGCTGCATCGCCTCGCTCGGCGCCGGCGCGGGGCCGAGCAGCGAGCGCAGGTCCGCCATCACCTCGTGCGCCGTCTGGTAGCGGCGGTCCGGCTCTTTCTCGAGCAGCTTGAGGATGATCAGCTCGATCTCGCGCGGGACCGCACGATTGACGGTGCGCGGCGGCGGCGGCGGCTCGTTGACGTGGCCGAAGATCACCGCCACCAAGTCGTCGGTGTCGCTCTTGAACGGCAGCGCGCCGGTGAACGTCTCGTAGAGCATCACGCCGACCGAGTAGAGGTCGCTGCGCGCGTCGGCGGCTTTGCCGAGAAACCGTTCCGGCGGCAGGTACGCGATCGTGCCGACGATCTCGCCGGCGGTCGAGGCGCTCGACATGTCGCTCGTGCGCCGCGCCAGGCCGAAGTCCATCACCTTGACCGCACCGCTCGGCAGCACCATCACGTTGGCCGGCTTCACGTCGCGGTGGACGACGCCGCTCTCGTGCGCGTACGCGAGCGCTTCGAGGATCTCGATGTAGTGCCGGATCGCGCCGTGCACGGTCAGCTCGTGCGCCGGAACCGAGCCCAGCGTGCGCCCTTCGACGAGCTCCATCACGATGTACGACCAGCCTTCGTCGCGCCCGGCGTCGTACACCGCGACGATGTTGCGGTGGTTGAGACGCGCCATCGAGCGCGCTTCGCGCAGGAAGCGGTCGCGCTCGCCGTCGTCACGCTCGGTGAGCACCTTGATCGCGACAAGCCGGTCGAGGACGATGTCGGCGCCGCGGTAGACGTCGGCCATCCCGCCGCGCCCGATCAGCGCGTCGACGCGGTAGCGGTTGGCGAGCGTCTGCCCGGCGAGCGTCGTCATCGGAAGGCTCCGCGGTGCAGCTGCGCGCGCCCCTCGTCGAACGTGACGACGTCGAAGCGCGCCTGCGCGCGCGGCGCGGCGATCTGCAGCCAGTCGCTCGCGAGCGCGCGCAACGTCGCGCGCTTCCGCGCGTCGACCGCGCGCACCGCGCTCCCGTACGCCGCGTTCGCGCGCGCCTTCACCTCGACGAAGACGACCGTGTCGCCGTCGCGCGCGATGATGTCCAGCTCGCCGCCGGGGAGGCGCACGTTGCGCCCGACGATGCGGTAGCCGTGCGCCTCGAGCAACGCCGCGGCGGCGTCCTCGCCGGCGCGCCCGCGCTGCGCGCGGTTCACGTCGCGAAGATCTCCGGCTCGACGGTCTCCGCCGCGGCGGCCAGCTCGTCGGCGACGAACTCTTCCATCCCCGGCAGCGCGTCCCACGCCGCGCGCACGCGCCAGAACGCGCGCCGGTGCTCGGCGCACGGGCCGTGCGCGTTCAGCGCCGCGATGTGCTGCGGAGACGCGTAGCCTTTGTGCTGGTGGAACCCGTACTGCGGGTACTGATCGTGCAGCGCGACCAGCAGCGCGTCGCGGTGAACCTTCGCGACGATCGACGCCGCCGCGACCGTCGCGCACTTCGCGTCGCCCTTGATCACCGGCTCCTGCGCCCCGCACCACGACCTGATCCGCACCGCGTCGGTCAGCAGGTACTCCGGAGCGACCTGCAGCGCCGCCAGCGCGCGTTCCATCGCGAGGATGCTCGCCCAGTAGATGTTGAGCCGGTTGATCTCCTCGACGCACGCTTCGCCGACCGCCCACGCCACGCACTTCGCCTTGATCTCGACCGCCAGCGTTTGGCGCACTTCCGGCAGCACTTGCTTGGAGTCGTTGAGCCCGCGCAGTTTCAGCGGACCGTCCGTGACGACGCACGCGGCGACGACCGGTCCCGCGAGCGGCCCGCGCCCGACCTCGTCGATGCCGCCGACGAGCCGGTAGCCCGAGGCGCGCGCGCGCTCTTCGAACGCGTGCAGCCGGTCGAGCCGCCGGCGCTCGCGCTGCGCGGCGTTGCGCTTCTTGCGGCGCTGCGCTTCGGTCACGCGGACGCCTCCGGCAGCTCGAAGGTGATCCGCCCGAACTTGCCGTCGTTGAAGTCTTTCAGGTACGCGCCGGCGGCATTGTGCAGGTCGACCTCGCCGCCGCGCCGGGCGAAGCCGCGGGCGCGCGCGAACGCGTCGAGCTCGGGGACGTTCAGCTTCGGGCGCTCGGCGTGCGCCCAGCGCGCGAAGCGCTCGACGATCTCTTCGGGATCGAACCGCTCGCGCGGCAGCGCGCCGGTCAGCGCGAGCTGCCACTGCGCTTCCGGCGAGGCGATCTTCGGAACCAGGATTCCCGGCGTGTCCATCACTTCGAGTTTCGGCTGGACGCGGAACCACTGCAGCGACCGCGTCACCCCGGCCTTGTCCTCGGTCTTCGCCGCCGTCCGGCGGAGCAGACCGTTGATGATCGAGGATTTGCCGGTGTTCGGGATGCCCACCACCATCGCCCGCGTCGTGCCGGCGCCGGCGGCGAGCGCGCCGAGCGCCGCCGCGATTCGCTTCACCGAACTTTGATCCTTTCCGTTGACGGCGACCACCGTTCGGCCGTGCCGCTGGTGCCACGCCGTCCATTCACGCGTCGCGTGCGGGTCGGCAAGGTCCTCGCGCCCCAGCACCACCAGCCGCGGCTTGTGCGCCGCCAGCCGGTCGAGCCCGGGGTTCGCGGAGGCGCGCGGCAGCCGCGCGTCGAGCACCTCGATCACCACGTCGACGATCTTCAGGCGCTCGCCGAGCTTCCGCATCGCGCTCGCCATGTGGCCGGGGTACCACTGAATCTGCGCTGCTTGGACCCCGCCGCCGCTCGGCACGGCGATCAGATCCGCCGCGGCGGCCAAATGCCGACCAGCGCCTTGCCGACGATCGCGTCGTCGTGCAGCACGCCCCAGTTGCGCGAGTCGTCGCTGTCGGCGCGGTTGTCGCCGAGGACGTAGTACGCGTGCGGCGGGACGAGTACCGGCGGCGCGCTGCGGCGGTCGCGGAACCGCACGTACGGTTCCGCGAGCACGCGCCCGTCGACGGAGACCTCGCCGTCGCGCACCTCGACGCGCTCGCCGGGAAGCCCGACGACGCGCTTGATGTAGGTCTCCGTCGTCGGCGCGTCGTGCCGGAACGCGACGACGTCGCCGCGCTGCACCGGACCGAACCGGTAGGCGAGCGTGTTGATGAGCACCAGCTCGCCGGCGTGCACGCGCGGCTCCATCGAGAGCCCGTCGACCGGCGAGGTCCGCATGAAGAACGCCGTCACGATCAGCGCCAGAACCACGACCTGCGCGGAGAGCGAAACCACCGTTCGGGTTCGCAGCATTGGCAGTCCACGTTCGCAATCGCGGCGCGGACTTCATTCTGCCCGCAGGCTGTCGGCCGGCGCGATTTAGTGGAGGATGCGGATGCGGTTCAGCGGCCAGAAGATCAGGAAGGCGTGGCCGGTGAAGCCGGCCTTTTCGCCTTTGCGCGGGCCGCTCATGAACGTGCCGCCGGCCTGCGCGAAGCCCCACACGTGCGAGTCTTCCGAGTTGGTGCGGAAGTCGCCGAACATCATGTAGCAGCCGTCGGGGATGCGGTCGGGCGCGCTCCATCGCTCGCGCGGCGGGATGTTCGCCTGTCCGGGGTCGAGCGGCGTGCCGTCGACGTAGATGCCGTAGTTCTTGATCTCCAGCTCGTAGTTCGGCTTGTCCTCGATGTACGGCTCGCGCATCGCGACGCCGTTGCGGTAGACCACCCCGTTGTGCACGCGGATGTTGTCGCCGGGCAGCCCGATGGTGCGCTTGATGAAGTCGTTCGGGTTCGGGATCGGCGGCGGGAAGACGACGATGTCACCTTCGTGCGGCTTGGTGAAGCGGTACTCGAACTCGTTGACGAGCAGCACGTCGTGCACGAGCAGCGTCGGCTCCATCGACTCGCTCGGGATGAAGAACGTGCGCACCACGAACGTGATCAGGAAGAGCGCGACCAAGCCCGCCACGATGAAGGCGTCGAGGTACTCGCGGATGACCGTGCGCGTCGAGGGGCCGGTGCGCGGCTGGTCCTCCGGCGCGGCGCCGATCCCGGACGACTCGGCGTCGAAGCCGGCCGGCGTGCGGGGGCGGATGCTGATTGCGACGCGGACGATCGCGAAGACCGCGATGAGCGCCAGAAGTTCGAGCGGGGTCACCAGGAAGACCGGCTACTACTTGGCGGTCTTGCGGTCCGGCTTGCGTTCTCTGATGCGCGCGCCCTTCCCGACCTTCTCGCTCAAGTAGTACAACCGCGAGCGGCGGACGATGCCGCGCTTGGACACTTCGATCCGCTCGAGGCGCGGGCTGTGCAGCAGGAACGAGCGCTCGACGCCGACGCCGTGGGCGACGCGGCGAACGGTGATCGTCTCGCCGAGGCCGCCGTTCTTGCGGACCGTCACCACGCCCTCGAACATCTGGGTGCGTTCCTTGCCGCCCTCGACGACTTTCGAGTACACCTTGACGGTGTCGCCCGGGCGGAAATCCGGGACGGTCGGCTTCTCCTGTTCCTTTTGGATCAGGTCGAGTACGTTCATGACAACTCTCTGACGAACAGCGAAAACGCCGCACGGGCGCGCGGCGGGCAACCTCGGTAGTGTATCACGGACCCCCTACTCCGGCAAGCCGAATCCGGTTTCCGGTAGTGGGTCGGTTTGCGTCCGGGGCTCGCTCGGCTCGACCTGCCAAGGGGCAGGCGAACGACCGTCATCCAGCCGGCGGCGATTGCGGGCGGTGGCGCGCTCTCGCGACTGGTCGCGGCGCCACTCAGCGATCTTTGCGTGGTCGCCACTGAGCAGGACGGGCGGGACCTCGATGCCGCGGTAGGTTGGCGGGCGGGTGTAGGCGGGATGGTCCGGATCGGCGCCGGTCCACGACTCTGATGTGGCAGACGCTTCGTCGATGACGCCGGGAACGAGACGGACCGTCGCATCGAGGAAAGCCATGGCCGGGATCTCGCCGCCGGTCAGGACGAATTCGCCCAGGGAGAATTCTTCGATCGGATACAGGGCTGAAAGGCGCTCGTCGATGCCTTCGTAGTGGCCGCAGATCAGGATCAGGCGGTCCAGCGAGGAGCACTCCGCGGCGTCGGCTTGGCGGAAGACCGGGCCGCTTGCGGAGGTCAGGACGATGCGACGGCGCTCGCCCGCCGGCGCCGCCGCCAGGACCGCATCCAGGGTGCGGGCGATCGGCTCGATGCGGAGCACCATGCCGGGGCCGCCGCCGTAGGGGCGCTCGTCGGCGCGTTCGTTGCCCTCGAGGGCGTCGAGCAGGTGGTGCAGGCGGACCTCGACCAGACCGCGCTCGACCGCGCGCCCGACGATCGACAGCCCGATCACCGGAGCGAACATCTCCGGGAAGAGCGTGACGACGTCGACGTGCAAGACCCCCACGTGGCGTTCTTCGACCGTCTGCGCCGGTTGCTTCCCGGGGCCGCGCCGTCCGGGCCGTTCGAACGCGCGGCGCGGGCGCTCGAGCGCGGGCGGCTCGAGGAAGCCGAGACCGAGCTGGCCGCGGCGCTGGGCGCGGCGCGCACCGCGGCAGAAGTCGCCGCAGTCCACAACAAGCGGGCCGTCCTAGCGGTTCACCGGCACGACCTGCGGCGCGCGGTCGACGCGCTCGTCGAGGCGCTCGAAGCCGATCCGCGCTCGGCGGCCGCGATCACCACGCTGGGAAACCTGCTGCTCGAGCACGGCGACGTCGCGGAGGCGATCGCGCACTTCGAGTACGCGCTGCTGATCGACGATCAGTACGCGCCGGCGTATCACAACCTCGGCGTCGCCTTGCACCGCAGCGGCCGGCGCGGCGAAGCGGTGCGGATGCTGCGGAAGGCGACGCGGCTCGAAAGTCGCATCAGACGCACGTGACCGACAGCGACCAGATCCGGCTCGGTGACGATCTGCTCGGCGTGATGCGCACCGCCGTGACGATCGCGATCTGGCACGGCGCGGAGTTCGTCGCGCCGCCGCACCTGCTGTTGGCGCTGCTCACCGATTCGCGCGTCGGTCCGGCGATCGATCCGCTCGTTCCGCGCGAACGTATCGACAAAGCGGCCGAAGATGCGGCGAAAAAGCTTCCCGAAGTGCTCGAAATTCCGGAAGGCGCGCTGCCTGGCGACGAACAGCCGCCGTTCGCGCGTTACGACACGCTGGCGTTTCGCTCGCAGGACGGAGAGCGCACGTTGTACCTCGACGCCGAAGCGCAGCGCGTTTTCGTCGAAGGCGCGCGCCGCGCGGGCGAGGTCTACCACGCCAAGCATCTCGTCTACGGCTTCACCGCGGAAGCCGTCAAAGAGCGCGATCTGCTCGACCTGTTCGGCAGCGACCCGCAAGGCGTCGCCGCGGCGGTCGACGGCTTATAGCGTCTTCGTCGAGATGATGTCGGGCGCGGTGATCTCTTCCAGGTACTCGAAGAGCTGCGGAAGGGTGATCTTCTCGAGCGCGGTGCGCTCCTTGATCCCGTCGCCCTCTTCGCCTTCGTCGCGCAGGTAGCAGCGCGACTCGACCCCTTCCGCGCCTTCGCTCAGGAACGAGACGGCGAAGCCTTTGCCGAGCGTGTCGTCGTAGATTCGCATCGCGGCGGGGTTCAGGATCTCGATCGAGTGGGAGGCGTTGTTCGCGTCGAAGATCGTGATCGTCAGGTAGTCGCGGTTGACGATCTCGATCGAGCCGACCACGAACGTGTTCTTGGCAGAGAAGAACTCGTGCCCTCGCTTGTTGCGCGAGCTCACTTCGTAGAACACGCGGTGCGCGACGAACCGGTTCAAAATCTTCCGCAGCGTGGCGATCGACGCCAGCGTCTCGGTCCGGTTGCCGCGGGTGTAGATGATCTTCAGGGCGAGGGGGCCGGCCTTCGGTGATCTCCGCGCGGAGCGCGGGGCATGACGCGTTGCACGGGACCGGGAAGAAACCCTCCGGATGCTCTCGATTCCGGACATGGCCATTCTCGGCGCGGCGGCGCTCTTGTTCTTCGGCCCCGAACAGCTCCCCAAGGTCGCGCGCAAGGCGGGTCACGTGATGCGCGAGATCCAGAACACGTCGCAGTCCTTCATCCGCGAGATGGAGCGCGCCGCCGACATCGCCGACGAGTCGGCGGCAAAGCCGTACGAGCCTCCGCCCTACGAACCGGCCCCCTACGACGCTCCCACATACGACCCGGCGGCGTGGGAAGAGACCCCGACCGCGCCGTTCCCGGCGGTGGACCCGCCGGCGCCCGAGCCCGACCCGGTCGGCGAACAGCTGGCCGAACCGCGGCCGGCACCCGGTTTGACCGCGGCTGCATCTGGGGGCATGACGCAGGACGCGGCGTTGCCGATCGACGTCGACGGGCTGCATCCCGAGAGCCTAGACCCCGCAGAGCCGGCGCCAGAGCGCGATCACGCGGCGCACCTCTAGCTGCGTCTCCGCGTACGGCGGGACGCCGCCGTACCGGTCGACCGCGCCGGCGCCGGCGTTGTACGCCGCGATCGCCCGCACGTACCGCTCTTGAGGCGGCAGCGCGCGGTACCGGGCCAGCAACCCGGCCAGGTGCACCACGGTGCCGTGCAAGTTCGCCTCGGCGTCGTCCGGGTCGACGCCTAGTCCGGCCGCCGTCCCCGGCATGAGCTGCCCGAGCCCGCGCGCGCCGGCCGGCGAGACCGCGCCGGGATCCCATGCCGACTCGACGGCGACCAGCGCCACGACCAGCCGCGCGTCGATCCGCGCCGCATCCGCTTCCGAGACGACGCGCCCGGCAAGCCGGAGCGCGTGCGCGTCGTCGAGCGCCGGATGAAACGCGCGCAGCGCGGACGCGTACGCGAGCAGCGCCGAAGCGAAGAAAGAGCGGACCACACCGAATGCGTGCCCGCCCTTGTCTGGCCTTAATTGCAACATGGTCGCGGACCGAGCGCAGGAACATCGTGCCGATCCACGATGTTCCTTGCGAGGTCGGACCGGGGGCCCCACGCAACGCGTGGGGGGCGCGCAGCCCGGGGCGGAGCGCCTTTAGATGTTGAAGTTCTGCCGGAGCTCGCTGATGCGCTGCTCCAGGACGCCGCGGACTTGGCGGTGCAGCCGGTCCTTCTGCTCGTCGGGGAGGCGCTGGTAGACCAGGTAGCCGGCAGCCGAGATGATTCCGCCGAGCACCCCCACGAGGATGGTGCGTCCGGCATCGGTGTTCGCGCCGCCGGGCTGGCCGGCGCCGGGCTGAATCTCGCCGTTGAGAGGTTTGCTCGCTTCGGTCATCGTGGGGTTCCTTTCGACGCCGGTGTACCCGGTTTCTGCACCCCGGCTACTCGCTCGCGCCGGCAGGCTCGGATTCGCGCACGCAGCGCACGAAGCGCCGGTACTCTTCCTGGCTGGCGATCTGCTCGATCGCCAGCTCCGCCGTGGCAACGATCGCCCGGACGTCGTCACGGCCGCGGACGTCGACCGGCCAGCGCATCAGGAAGTCGGCCTCCTCGCGGTGGCCGCTCACCGGGACGTGGGCGACGTCGGTCAGCCCGACCCAGGCCGCCTGCAGCAGCGCCGAGACCGCCGCGCAGACGACGTCCTCACCGTGCTCGGCCTGCCCCGCGTGCCCGCTGGAAAAAATCGAGGACAGCCGGTCACGGCTGTCCCTGCGAAAGCGAACTTCGATCATGCGCGCGCGGACCGCGAACCCACTAAGGGAGCGCGATCTTGTCGATCCGGACCTCGGCGTAGCGCTGGCGGTGGCCGTTCAGCTTGCGGACACGCTTCTTCGGCTTGTACTTGAAGACCAGGATCTTCTTGTCTTTGGCTTGGCGGAGCACCGTGCCGGTCACCGTCGCGCCGCTCACGAGCGGGCTGCCGATCGACACGTCGTCCCCGTTCGCCGCCAGGACGATGCGGTCGAAGGTGACCGAGGAGCCGACTTCGGTCTCGATGAGATCGGTCCGGATGACGTCGCCTTCGGACACGCGGAACTGCTTGCCGCCGGTCTCAACGATCGCGTACATAACCACGGAACTTTATCACGCGCCGGGCGGCCCGTCAACGCGCTAGGTCGCTCCGGGTGCATCCACGGTCGTGCGCGGCTTGTCTGGTCTAGCGCAACCCGTCCCTGCCCTTCCCAGTGAGGAGAGCATCGTGCGATCTACCGGCAGCTCGCCTGCGCAGCCGCCCTCGGCGATCCCCCTGACGCTGCGGCTGAACGGCCGCGAGGCGGCCTTCGCCGTCGAGCCGGAGGTCACGCTGCTCGATTTGCTGCGCGAGCGCGCCGGTCTGACCGGGACGAAGAAAGGCTGCGACCGCGGCCAGTGCGGCGCGTGCACGGTGCTGGTGAACGGCCGGCGGATGCTGTCCTGCCTCGCGCTGGCCGTCGCGCACGCCGGCGACGAGATCACCACGATCGAAGGGCTGTCGCAGAACGGCGCGCTGCACGCCGTGCAGGCCGCGTTCGTCGAGCACGACGCGTTCCAATGCGGGTTCTGCACGTCCGGACAGATTCTCTCGGCGGTCGCGGTGATCGCCGAGGGGCGCGCGCAGACCGAAAACGAGATCCGCGAGGCGATGAGCGGGAACATCTGCCGGTGCGGAGCGTACGCGAACATCGTCGCGGCGGTGCGCGCGCTCGCGGGTGCGCGCTGATGCGCGCCTTCGAATACGTCGTCGCGGACTCGGCGGCGTCCGCGCGCGCCCTCGCGCAGGAAGTGGACGGCGCGCGCTTCTACGCCGGCGGCACGACGCTCGTCGACCTGATGAAAGGCGACGTCGAACGGCCGCCGCGCGTGGTCGACATCTCGCGGCTTCCGCTCACGGCGATCGAGCTGCGCGACGGCGTGCTGCGGATCGGCGCGCTGGCGCGCAACAGCGACGTCGCGAACCACCCGCTCGTCAAGCGGCACTTTCCCGCGCTTTCGGAAGCGCTCCTGAGCGGGGCGTCGGGACAGATTCGCAACGCGGCGACGATCGGCGGCAACCTGCTGCAGCGCACGCGCTGCCCGTACTTCCGCGAGACGCGCTGGCGCTGCAACAAGCGCGAGCCCGGGAGCGGCTGCGACGCGCTCGACGGGTTCAACCGCACGCACGCCGTGCTCGGGACCAGCGAAGCGTGCATCGCGACCTATCCCGGCGACCTTTCGGTCGCGCTGAGTGCGCTCTCGGCCGCGATCGTCATCGCCGGCGAGGGCGGCGAGCGGAACGTCTCGCTCGACGAGTTCTACTATCTTCCCGGCGATTCGCCGCAGATCGAAACCGCGCTCGCACCGGGCGAGCTGATTACCGGCGTCGAGCTGTTGGCCGACCCGATGCACGAGCGCTCGCACTATCTCAAAGTGCGCGACCGCGCGTCGTACGAGTTCGCGCTGGTCTCGGTGGCGTGCGCGGTCGAGCTCGACGGTCCGCGCATCGTGACGGCGCGGCTCGCGCTCGGCGGCGTCGCGACCGTGCCGTGGCCGGCATACGAGGCGACGCGCGTGCTGAAGGGCGCGGTGGCGGACGAGGCGACCTTCCGGCGCGCCGCGGAGGCCGCGCTCTCCGGCGCGGTGCCGCGGCGGCACAACGCGTTCAAGATCGAGCTTGCGCAGCGCGCGATCGTGCGCGCGCTGCGGACCGTGTGCGGAGGTGCGCGATGAGCACGACCCTCGAGCGCCCGCTGCGCCGCGGCGTGATCGGGCTCCCGGTCGACCGCGTCGACGGGCCGGCGAAGGTGAGCGGCGCGGCGCGCTACGCGGCCGACGCGCCCGTCGCCGAGCCGCTGCACGCGGTGATCGTGCAGTCGACGATCCCCAGCGGGCGCATCGCCTCGATCGACGAGGACGAAGCGCGCGCTGTTCCCGGCGTCGTCGACGTGATGACCTACCGCAACGCGCCGCGGGTGGTCGCGCTGCCGTTCGAGTTCACGGTTCCGTTCGCCGAAGAGCTCGCGCCGCTGCAGAGCGAGAAGATCTTCTACGACGGCCAGCACGTCGCGGTCGTCGTGGGGCGCACGCTCGAGGCGGCGCGCGAAGGCGCGAGGGCGCTGCGCATCGCGTACGAGCGCGGACCGGCGCAGAACGCGCTCGACGACGCGCGCGAGGTCGAGCGGCCGGCGCAGGCGTTCGGGGGCGATCTGCAGCCGCGGCGCGGTGATCCGGAGACGGCCTTCGCGCAGAGCGAGGTGAAGATCGACGCGACCTACGAGACGCCGGTCGAGCACAACAGCCCGATGGAGCCGTCGGCGACCGTCGGCGAGTGGCGCAACGGCGAGATCGTCGTGCACGACGCGACGCAGTGGGTGCGCGGGACGCGCGCGTGCCTCGCCAAAGCGTTCGGAATCGCCGAAGAGCGGGTGCGCGTCATCTCGCCGTTCGTCGGCGGCGGCTTCGGCTGCAAGGGGTTCTTCTGGGCGCACACGCTGCTCGCGGTGATGGCCTCGAAGGTGACCGGCAAGCCGGTGAAGCTGGCGCTCACGCGCGAGCAGATGTTCACCTCGTGCGGCTACCGCAGCCTCACCCGCCAGCACTTGCAGCTCGGCGCTTCACGCGACGGCTTCTTGCGCGCGGTGCTCCACGACGTCTCGGTGGTGAGCTCGCGCGTCGGAACGTTCGTCGAAGCGGCCGGCGGCGTCACCGAGATGCTGTACGACGTGCCGAACCTCGCGGTGACGCACCGGCTGGCGCGGCTCGACGTGCCGACGCCGAACGCGATGCGCGCGCCCGGCGAGACGCCCGGCTCGTTCGCGCTCGGCAGCGCGATGGACGAGCTCGCCGCAGCTTGCAACCTCGACCCGCTGGAGGTCCTGCGCCGCAATCACGCCGGCGTTGATCCTTCGAGCGGGTTGCCGTGGTCGTCGAAGCACCTGCTCGAATGCTACGAGCGCGGTGCGGAAGCGTTCGGCTGGAGCCGGCGTCCGCCCAGGCCGCGCGCGACGCGCGAGGGCGACGAGCTGATCGGGTGGGGTGTCGCGAGCGCGACGTATCCGGCGATGCGCTCGCCGAGCGCGGCGCGCGTGACGCTCGCCGCCGACGGCTCGATCGAGGTGGCCAGCGCGACCCACGATCTCGGCACCGGACAGTACACGATCCTCGCGCAGATCGCCGCCGAGGTGCTCGGCGCGGAACCGCGTGCGGTCCGCGTGCTGATCGGCGACTCGTCGCTTCCGCCCGCGCCGGTCGCCGGCGGCTCGATGAGCGCGGCTTCCGTCGGGCCGGCGGTGCTCGACGGCGCGACGCGCGTGCTGCACGCGCTCAAGCGCATCGCGGCGTCGTCCGCCGAATCGCCGCTGCACGGGCTCGGCGAGGACGCGATCGAGCTGCGCGACGGCGTGCTGCGCGCCGCCGGCGATCCGGCGCGCGCGATCGCGCTCGGCGAGGTGGTGCGGCTCTCCGGCGCGGAGACGATCGAAGCCTTGGGCCAAGCGGCGTCGGGCGACGAAGAGGAGCGTTATTCCTTCCACTCGTTCGGCGCGCAGTTCGTCGAAGTCCGTGTCGACGCGGACTTCGGCCGCGTCCGCGTCACGCGCGCGCTCGGCGCCTTCGACTGCGGGCGCATTCTGAACGTGAAAACCGCGCGCTCGCAGATTCACGGCGGGATCGTGATGGGAATCGGGATGGCGCTACTCGAGGAGACGGTGCGCGACCCGCGCTACGGCGCGGTCGTGACGAACAACTTTGCCGACTACCACGTGCCGGTGAACGCCGACGTGCCGAACATCGAGGTGCTGTTCGTCGAAGAGCCGGACTACACGTTCAACCCGCTCGGCGCGCGCGGGATCGGCGAGATCGGAATTACCGGCGTCGCCGCGGCGATCGCGAACGCCGTCTACCACGCGACCGGCGTGCGCGTGCGCGACCTGCCGATCGTCCCCGAGAAGCTCCTGCGAACGGCGGCGCCGGTCTGAACTTGCGCATCGAACGCGTGCGTGTCGTCGTGCTTGCCGGCGGGCGTTCGCAGCGCATGGGTTTCGACAAGCTGACCGCGCCGTTCGCGGGCGAGCCGCTCGCGCGCCGCGTGGCGTGCGCGCTGCTCGAGCTGCGGCCGCTGTTCGTCGCCACGCCGCCGGTCGCCGACGCGATCTCCGATTTGAACGGCGTCGGCATCATCGTGACCGAGCCGACCGCCGGCCCGAGCGAGACGCTCGCGCTCGCGAACGCCGCGGTGTTCGCGGAGGCGTACCTGGCGGTGCTGCCGTGCGATCTGCCCTTTCTCGACGCTGCGCGCGTTCGCACGTTCGTCGCGCGCGTCCCGGACGATGCGGACCTCGCGTGGCCGGTCATCGGCGAGACGCCGGGCCATCCGGTCGTGTGGTCGCCCAACGCGCGCGCCCGCATCGAGACGCTGCGCGCCGACGAACCGCCGATGCGGGTGCGGCGTGATACGTCGCTGCGCGCGGTCGCGCTCGCGGCGGATGACGACGCTTATGTCAGCGACGTCGACACGGCCGAAGCATGGCAAGCCGCGCAACTCCGCGCCACGTCGTCAGGGTAATCGAGAGGCTCGGGGGCGGGTTCGTTCGACAAACGGTGCGGCCGTGGCGAGGCAGGGCGCGGGTTCGTGGGTACGGCGAGCGTATGGAACGCGAGACCAGACACGTCGAGCAACAGGGCGACTACAAGAACGCGCTGCCCTCGGAGGTGGACGATCATCAAGACTCCGGGATGCCGCGCCAGCTTCGCACGCAAGCCGACGACGAGCCCCCGCTGAGCCGCCGTGAAGCCGACGTCCAAGGAATTTCGCCGACCCCCGAGGTCGTCTACGCCGACACCGACGAGGACCAGAACCGCGAGGACCGGCGCGACGCGCACCACGCCGAACCCGACGAGCACGTCTAGCTTCCCCGTGTCATCCTGAGCTTGTCGAAGGATCACACCTCGACGTAGACGTCGTCGCCGTCGATGCGGACGGTGTAGGTCGGGAGCGGGATGATGGCCGGCATGGTCAGCGCGGCGCCGGTGGTGACGTCGAAGATCGCGCCGTGGCGCGGGCACATGATCTTGCAGCCCATGAGCTGTCCTTGGTCGAGCGGGCCGCCGTCGTGCGTGCACACGTCCTCGACGGCATAGATCTCGCCGTCGTAATTGCACAGCAACACCTCGACGCCGTCGACTACGACCTTTTTCGCCGTTCCCGGCGGGATGTCACCACGTTTCGCAGCGGGCTTTTTCGACACGCCGCGGAGTTCGCCGGGGTCTGCTGGACGGCCCGCGAATGCGCCCGCATGCAACGTCCGCACGCTATCCTGCTCGCTCTCTTGCTCGCCGTGCCGCTTCCCGTGATGGCCGCGACGAGCGCCTCGTACAAGACCAAGCCCGCGAAGACCGCCGCCGCGAAGACCGTCAGGCTGCCCGACGGGCTGATCTACACGGATCTCAAGATCGGCAAGGGCCGGACGCCGAAACCGGGACAGACCGCGATCGTTCACTACACCGGCACCTTCCCGGACGGGCGAAAGTTCGACAGCTCGCGCGACCGCGGGCAGCCGTTCGAGTTTGCGCTCGGACAGCATCGCGTGATTCCGTGCTGGGACGAAGGCGTCGCGACTATGCGCGTCGGCGGCCGCCGCAAGCTCGTCTGTCCGCCGCAGCTCGCCTACGGCGAACGCGGCGCGGGCGGCGTCATTCCGCCGAACGCGACGCTGGACTTCGACGTCGAACTGCTCGGAGTGCGCTAGCAGATCGGTCCGTGCGCGAGATTTTCTATCGGCAGCACGGTGAACGAGAAGCCCGGGCCGAGGGTGATGTTGCGGCCCCAGCGCACGGTGTTGACGCCGGTCATGATCAGGCCCGGAACGGGCAGCGGGACGTGCGAGGCGGCCTTGTTGAGCAACGGCTCGGAGGGTGACCAGATCACCGGCAGCGTCGGGTTCATCGTGACGGGTACCCGCGATGTCCCGCCCTTTCCGTTCGCGACGTCGAGGTAGCGCGGCTCGAGCGCGAGCATCCCGTCGTGGTTGTGGCGGCTGGCCGCGCTCGCGGCGCGAATGACGCCGTACCCCATCGTACCGGCCGGCACTTTCATCCCGGTGTCGAGCACGGTGTCGGCGGTGATGCGGAACCGAAACGGCTCGCCCGCTCGTGCGGTGCCGGAATAGACCTTGTCGACCATCTCCGAGGGCAGCGCGAACGCGCAAATCTTCCCTGCCCGTGCGGGCGGCGGCGCGAGCAGGCCCGCGGCAGCGGCCGCCAGCGTTGCCAGGACGCAAAGGGAGCGAGGGTTCACGCTGCGATCATCCCCAAAAACAAAGGGCACCGTTCGTTCAACGGCGCCCTTTCAACGGAATCCCTGGGACGAGCGGTTCCGGCGGCGTTCAGCCGACTGAACCCTCCATCTCGAGCTTGATCAGGCGGTTCAGCTCGACGGCGTACTCCATCGGGAGCTCCTTGACGAAGAAGTCGAAGAAGCCGTTGACGATCATCGCGGTCGCGTCCGCTTCGCTCAGGCCGCGGCTCATCGCGTAGAAAAGCTGCTCCTCGCCGATCTTCGAGACCGAGGCTTCGTGCTCGACCGTCGAGCGCTGCTCGTCGATCTTCATCGTCGGCTTCGTGTCGCTCGACGACTTGTCGTCCATGATCAGCGCGTCGCACTTCACCCGCGTCTTCGCGCCGGCCGCGCCCGGGTGGATTTCCACCAGACCGCGGTACGTCGTCTTGCCGCCGTGCGCGGTGACCGACTTGTTCGTGACCACCGAGGTCGTGTTCGGCGCAGCGTGGATCACCTTCGCGCCGGCGTCCTGGTGCTGGCCTTCGCCGGCGAACGCCGCGGAAAGGATCTCGCCGCGCGCGCCTTCGCCCATCAGATAGATCGCCGGATACTTCATCGTCAGGCGACTGCCGATGTTGCCGTCGACCCACTCGACGGTCGCGTTGCGCATCGCCTTGGCGCGCTTGGTGACGAGGTTGAAGATGTTGCGGTACCAGTTCTGAATCGTCGTGTAGCGGATCGAGGCACCGTCCATCGCGATCAGCTCGACCACCGCCGAGTGCAGCGACGAGGTGGAGAACTGCGGGGCGGTGCAGCCCTCGATGTAGTGCACCTTCGAGCCTTCGTCGGCGATGATCAGCGTGCGCTCGAACTGGCCCATGTTCTCGGTGTTGATCCGGAAGTAGGCCTGGAGCGGCATCTTCACCTCGACGCCCTTCGGCACGTAGACGAACGAGCCGCCGGACCACACCGCCGAGTTGAGCGCGGCGAACTTGTTGTCTTCGATCGGGATGACGGTCGAGATGTACTTGCGCACGAGGTCGGGGTGCTCGCGCAGCGCGGTGTCCATGTCGCAGAAGAGCACGCCGTCCTTCTCGAGCTCCTCGATGACGGAGTGGTAGACGACCTCGGACTCGTACTGCGCCGAGACGCCGCTGAGGAACTTGCGCTCGGCCTCGGGGATCCCGAGCCGGTCGAAGGTGCGCTTGATGTCCTCCGGGACGTCGTCCCAGCTCTGCTCGGTGCGCTCGCCGGCTTTGACGAAGTAGCGGATGTTGTCGAAGTCGATCTCGTTCAGGAGCGCGGTGTCGCCCCACGTCGGCATCGGCTTGGCCGAGAACACCTCGAAGGCGCGCAGCCGGAACTCGCGCATCCATTCGGGCTCGTTCTTCATCGACGAGATGCGCTCGACGATCTCGCGGTTCAGGCCCTTGTCGGACTTGAAGGCGTAGTTTTCTTCGGGATCGTGGAATCCGTGTCGGTATTCCTGGATCAAGGCATCAGTCGTGGCGGCCATCGGTCTCCCAGCGTACCGGTCCCGGCCGGGACGGTCAAGATAGTGCAGGGGTTTCTGCACTATCCTCCATGACCCATTCCGCCTCCCGAAGGTCGCAGGCGGAGCAGCGAGGCGTCCCCGCCGGCGGTGACCCGCAGCTCGGCGACCGCCTGGTGATCGTTCAGCGCGGGGCCGAGCGCCTGCACCTGATCGCGGTCGGCGTACCAGGCGTCAGGCGTCACCATGAGGGCGCGGCAACCGGGGCATTGACTGGTACCGATCAGGTAGCGCGCTCGCATGACGACCTCGTTGCGGCCGGCATCGGCCGGCGAACGCGCCAAGCGCACGGGACGTGCCGGCTCGTCCGGGCGGCTGACGTCCAGCACGACCCAGACGGGCGCTCCGTTGCGGGCGCGCTCGTCGAAGCCGCGCAGGTCCGGGACCATGCCGCGATAGGTGAACCGGGCGTAGTAGCCGCGGACCGGATTGTACGGGTCGACCGGGTCGACCGCCACGGTGACCTCCCGCCCGGTGGCGCGAATCCAGCTTTCGTGGAGCGGGATCGCCGCGACGAGAACGGCCTGCACGCCGAGCGCCGCGACGACGGCGAGCGCGCTACGCTGCACGAGCCCGCACCGGGCGCGCGTCGCGCTCGAACAGCAGCGCCGCGGCGATGAACGCGATGCCGACCACGACGAACGCGAGCGCTTTCGCGGTCAGGTTCTGGTCGTACTCGGCGAAGCGCAGGAACCCGTCGACCGCGCAGACGGCGGTCCCGCACAGGAACGCGGCGCGGTCCCGCACGTTGATGCCGCGCGCGATCAGCAGTGCCGCCGGAACGAGAACGAGCGCGTTCGCGAGCAGCACGGCAGCCACGGGCGGAAGCGGTCCGACGTGCGGCAAGACGATCGCGAGCGCGACGGCGATTCCGGCCGGAACGAATGGCACGATCTTGCGGCCGTGGACGAGGAAGCTCGCCGCCGCAGCGAGGGCGAGCAGCAGAAACGCGAGCGGTTCGTACGCGCCGCCTCGCGCGAGATCCGTATCGTACGGTGCATATGGTCCCCAGAACGTCGACGGCGCGGCGACGAGTAAGGCGGCGACGATCGCGGCGCCGCGCAGCGTCTTCGAGCGCGAGATGCCGGCAGCCAGCAGCAGCGCCGCCATGATTCCGACGACGAACGTGCGCGAGAGGAACGGCCATTGAAAGACCGCCGGCAGAAGCCCGAGCGCGACCACCGCGAGCGCGAGCTCCCGGAACCACAGCACGCGCAGCCGCACGGTCAGCAACGCGGCGCCGAGCGCGATCACCGCAAGTTGCGCCAACAGCAGCACGCTGAACTGGCCGCTGTTTTGGTCGAAGCTGCGGCCGGTATCGAAGAGGCGCAGCGGCAACGAGAGCGCCGCCGCGGCGAGCGCGACGGTCGCGACCGGAACGCTGCGCAGCGCGAACGCCAGCGGAACGAGCCCGGCCGCGCAGACCGCGTAGATGACCCAGTCGCTCACCGCGACGTTGTACTGCTGCATGCCGAGCGCGAGCGAACCCCCGAAGCCGAGCGCGCCGCAAACGAACGCCGCCTCGGCGAGTGCGCCGCGGTCGCGAGCGCGGAGTGCGAGGCCGGCGCCGTAGGCGGCGATCGTCGCGCCGAACACGATCGCGAACCGCCCGCCGGAGCCCAGCGCGGCCCAGTTCGCCGCGACGAAGCTTATGATGCCGGCGCCGATCGCGACCGCGCCGAGGATCGCGAACGCCGTCGTGACCCAGCCGCGCTGCGGTTCGCCGACGCGGTCGAGCGCGTAGCGCGCGGTCAGCGTCTGCGCGGCGGACTCGCCGATCACGCCGTCGGCTTGCCAAGCCGGAAGCTCGCGCGCGAGCACGCGCCGGAATCCGATCGGAACCTCGTTGCTCATACCGTCAGCATACCGCCTCGCCCGGCGGCCTCATATCGGTAGTTCTACTGATTCGGGCGCGGGGTGGCCGCGGCGTAGCGCAGCGGGATCCCGGCCAGCGCGCCCAGGATCGCTGCCGCCGACGCGCGCTGGCTCGTCGCGCCGGCGGCTTCCGCGAGGACCGCATCCGCGATGGCGGAGGGATCGGCACGTCGCAGCGCGAGCGCCGAGAGCGCGGCTTGGAGCGCCGGCAGGCTGGGATTGAACGCGGCGCATTCGGCGTAACGGCCGCTGACGATCGTCCCGTCGCGCAAGCGCAGCGCGACGCCGGCGTACGCGCGCGTGTACGGCGCGTACGACGCGTTGGCCGCGGCGAGCGCCGCGTCGAGCAACGCGTCTGCCGTCGCGTCGCCCGAACGTTCGTCGGCGCGCAGTCCGTGATCGGCGCGATTCAGCAAGCCGGCTTCGACGCCGAGGTCTCCAGGCCCGAACGGCGCGGGCAGCAGTGCGGCCAGCGTCGCCGCCGTCGCCCGGGGGACGAGGATGCGAAGCGCGCTCGCGCCGTGCAGCTCGTTCACAAATTGACGGCACGCTCCGCACGGTTCCGCGTTCACGGCGAGCGCGTCGATTCCAACTTCGCCGTGCAGCCACGCGTTCGAAACCGCAGCCTGCTCCGCGTGCACGCTGGTGGACAGCGGCAGGCCTGCGAATTCGAGGTTCGCGCCTGCGTACAGCGCGCCGGAGCGTCCGAGCACGACCGCACCGACCTCGAAGCCGGAGACCGGTACGCGCGCGAACGACGTCGCCCACGGGAGCAGCTCGATCATCAGCGCGTCGCGGTCGCCGCCCGCGGCGGCGCCGCGCGCTGCGGCTTCGGGCGCCGCGATCGTCGCGGAATGTGGAGATTTCATCGATGTGCCGCGCCGGCGTCGCGCGCGGCGGTTCGCACGGTGGCGATCACGACGTCGAGGTCCGCTTCGACCGTGCGGTGGTTGACGATGCACGCGCGCAGCGCGCGCTTCCCCGCGACGCGCGTCGTGCTGAGCACGGCGGCGCCGCTCTCCTGAACCGCGATCGCGACCGCCTCGTTCAGCCGGTCCAGCGCCGCCTCGTCGTCGATCTGCGCCGGGTGCGCGCGAAAGCAGACGACGTTCAGCGTGACGGGCGCCAGTAGCTCCAGCTCGTCGCAGTCGCGAACGCGCGCGGCCAGCGTTGTGGCGAGATCGCAGGTGCGCGCGATCGACGCGCCGAGCGCGTCGATGCCGTAGTGCCGCAGCGCGAACCACACCTTGAGCGCGCGAAACTCGCGCGAGAGCTCCAGCCCGTAGTCGGCGTACCACGGCGCGCCGGCCGCGGTGCCGCGCGCCGACCGGCCGAGATACTCGGGCGAGGAGACGAACGCGGCGCGGTGCGCGCGCTCGTCACGAAAGAGCGCGCAGCCAACGGCGTACGGCGCGTGCAGCCACTTGTGCGCGTCGAACGCGAGCGAGTCGGCGCGCTCGATGCCCGCCACGAGGTGCGCGTGCTTGGGGCTCGCGATCGCGAGCGCGCCGAAGGCGCCGTCGACGTGCAGCCACAGCTCGTGCCCGGCGCACAGATCTGCCAGAGCCTCGAGCTGGTCGAACCGGCCGGTGTCGACGCTGCCCGCCGTCGCGACGACCAAGAACGGGCGCTCGCCGGCGGCACGGTCGGCTTCGATGCGCGCGCGCAGCGCGTCCGCGTCGATCCCCGATACGGCGTTCGCGGCGATCAACCGCAGCGCGCCTTCGCCGAGGCCGGCGATGCGCAGCGCTTTCGCCACCGAGTCGTGCACCCCGCGGCCGGCGTACGCGACCAGCTTCGCGCCGGCGATTCCGCGCTCGCGCGCACCGTCCCCGAGCGCAGCGTCGCGCGCCGCGACGACGGCGAGCAGGTTTCCCATCGACGTTCCGCTGGTCAGAATGCCACTGGCGCCCGGCGGAAACCCGAACAGCTCCGCGAACCACGCCACGACTTCGCGCTCGACGTACACCGCGGCGTGCTCGCGCCCGCCGACGTTCGCGTTCATCCCGGCGGCGAGCAGCTCGGCGAGTACGCCCGGCGCGTTCCCCGCGCCGTGCACCCAGCCGAAGAAACGCGGGTGGCGGTTGCCGGTCGGATACGGCCGGATTAGCTCGCCGAACCGCGCGAGCGTCGTCTCGAGCGGCTCGCCGCCGCGCGGCAGCGGCTCGCGCAGCGCCGCTTTGACACGCTGCGGAACCGGGCGCCATGCGGGCTTTTCGCGCACGCCGGCCAGATCGTCGACCACGCCGTCGACGGCGTCGTGCAGCAGCCGCCGGAAGCGCTCCCAATCCGCGGGGTCGAGCGACGTCTCGCTCACCGCGCGTCCCGCGCCGGTTGCGCCGCGATGCGGCGGCGCACCATCGCGTCGAGCGCGTCGAGAATGCGCGGCACGTAACGGTGCTTGTAGCCGTAGAGCTGCGGGTCGTCGAGCAGGTGGATGATCAGCGCGTTGTCGGCTTCGAAGATCAGCAGCTTGCCGTCGGGGCCGATCGCGCAGTCGATCCCGACGTAGTCGAGCCGCAGCAGTTGCGCCGTCTCGCGCAGCGCCTCGCCCAGCTCGCCGCAAAACACCGAACCGATGTCCGCCAGAAACGCGTGCTCCTCGTCGCGCATCCAGCGGTGCTCGCTCATCGGCGCGTTGTAGTAGTGCACCATCCAGTGCGGCGAGATCGCCAGGTGGAACGGGAACGGTTCGCCGTCGACGAAGACGATGCGGTACTTGCGGAAGAAACCGTCGGCGCTGCGGTAGTCGACGTACGGTGCGGCGTACAGCGCCGCGTCCGGCGTCGTCTCGAGGTACGCGATGCGCTGCACGTCGTCGTCGATGCGGGTGAGCCCGTGACCGCCGTGCGAGCCGACCGGCCGCACGATGTGCGGCATCGGGAAACCGCCCGTGGCGTACGCGTCGCGCGTGAGACGCGTCGTGGCGACGACGCGGCAGTGCTCCGCCCGCGCGAACGTTTCGGCGAGCGGCACGCGCCCGAGCCGCGCGATCAGCTCCGGCCGGTTCAGCACCGGACGGCTGCTTCCGGCGGAGAACCGCTCGACGGCCGCCAGCAGCGGAGCCGCCTCGTCGGATTCGCCGATTGCGACGAACGTCGCATCGTGCGGCGGGAGCGGCGGCGGCTCGCCCTCGGGGTCGACGTACCAGCGGTGGAGCGTCACGCGGCGCGCGTCGAACAGCAGGTCCGCCGGCGTGTTCGCGGTGTAGGGACCGGGCGCGCACGGGACGAGCAGCGCGTAGTCTTGGTGTTCGCTAGCAGGCGTCGACTGCACGGGCGCGAGCGCGATCGCGGCCGCCTGGTGGGCCAGCGCCAGCTCCGGACGGCGCAGGATTTGCGCCACCTCGTAGATCCCCAGGTGCGCGTCGAGGACGCGGTGGTCGAGCTCGACGGCGTCGAGGAACGCCGCCAGCGCCGCGTCGAGCCGTCCGGCACGGGCCAGCTCGCGGCCGCGGGCGGTCGCCTCGAGCGCTTCCGCTGCGGGCGTCGTTCCTTTGGGGAGCCTGGGGCCGGGAGAGCGCATCTGGTTTCTCTCGTTCGGCGCCGAGCGCGGGCCTCCACGCCTCGGCCGCGGAAAGCTATTTACAAGGGGCCCCCCGGGGGGTACCATAGGCGACGGACTTCAAGGACCCCGTGCGTGTATAGAGCCCGGGGTCGCGGCAGTCCGGTTTTGGGGACGGCACGCCCTACGTGCCATCGCAGCAGAACGTCCGTTCGGTCCAAGAGGAGGCCGTGCCGGCAAGAGTCTGCTGATAGGTCGACGGCGAGACGGTGTACCGCACACGCTGGACGACGCACCTGGAGGTGGGATTCTCCCAACCGAAAGCTCTTCGAGGAGTTAGAACAATTGAAAGCACTCGGTACGCACATCGTCTGC
>JAFAKB010000082.1 GCA_019235885.1 Candidatus Eremiobacterota bacterium
GCGTCGTCCCGTCGTCGGGCGAGACCGCGATCCCGATGCTGGCGCGCACGAGGCTGGTGAAGCCGCCTTCCTGCACTTCGACCAGCACACGCTCCAGGAAGCGCTGCGCGGCCTCGACCATTTCCAGCTCGTCGTCGACGACGGTCAGCACCGCGACGAACTCGTCGCCGCCCAGCCGCCCGACGAAGTCGTTGCGGCGCACGCTTTCCTGCATCCGCCGCGCGGCTTCGATCAGCGTCTGGTCGCCGACGGCGTGGCCGAAGGTGTCGTTGATCGCCTTGAAGCCGTCGAGGTCGATGAACAGCACGCCGACCCGGCCGCCGACCCGCTGCGCGGCGGCCAGGACGTTGTCGAGGTGGCGCAGCGTCGCGGTGCGGGAGGGCAGCTCGGTGAGCGGATCGATCACGCCGTCGCGAACCGGCTCGGTCACTTCCTCGGTGCGCAGTAGCAACCGCGCGACGGCGCCGCCGGCGGCGCGCGCGACGTCGTGGTGCGAGGACCGGCCGCGGGCCCAGCGCATCGCGAAGACGTACGGGGCCGAGGCGGTCAGCCGGGCGACGTACCGGTCTTCGTCGACGTTCTCGCGCTCCTCGACCTGGGCGGCCTCGATCGCGAGGAGGCGCGCGCTCTCCTCGCCGTCGCCGTCGGAGGACGCGTACGCGAGCAGCGAGCCGTCGGTGCCGCAGACGAGCGCGACGTCGGCGCCGGCGAGCGGGAGCGCGCCGGACAGGATGACCCGCATGAGATCGGGGGTGGAACGGCGCGACTCGACCGCAGCATGAAACAGCTCGGCGAGGCCATCCGTCTCGGCGTATTCTCGTCGCCGCTCAGGGGTCATCATTTCCACGTCCTCGGGTGCTGGGTTCCCGGCCACGCGGCGGCGCGCCCCTCGTCACGCCGCGAAGCCACCAAAATCTCCCCGCCCGGAGAGGGCCGATCGTCGCGCTCATAGGCCGAGCGGCCCCTGTTGCCCACTTGCCCACCGAACGAGCTCTTGCAAACCCATCGGCTCGGCGAGCCCTTCGCCGCGCACGGCCGTCGCGCCGTGCCGGACCAGCCAGCGCGCCCGCTCTAAGCTCGCGGCGCGCGCGGCGATCACCACCGGCGCGACCACGGAGCCCAGCGCCAGCGCGGCCAGCGTGCGGACGTCGTCGGCGTCTTCGACGGTCACGAAGTCGAGCGGTCCGGCAACTTCGAACTGCACCCGCCAGGCGCCGGCGCCGACGTGCGCGCCGAGCGCGCGGACGCGCCGGGCGAACGCCTCGGCCTCGGCCGGCGGCTCGTCGCGCGAGCCGACGAGCTCGATCCACACGTGCCGCATCGCGTCGCCGGTTCCGAAGCCCTCGGCGAGCGCGTCGAGCGCCGCGTCGCCGCGGGTCGCCAGCGGCAGGTGCAGCTGGAGCTCGCGGCCGGCGTCGCGCCAGGTGCGGTACGCGTTCGCCGCCGCGCCGATCGCCCAGCGCTCGAGCGCGACCCGCGCGGCGCGGTCGGACTCGCCGCCCAGATATGCCAGCGGCGCCGGCGCCGCCGAGGGCGCGCGCCACGCCAGCGCCGCGCTCGCGCCCCACAGCCCGCCGCTCTCCCCGTCGAAGACCGGCTGGTAGGTGAGGGCGATCAGCGTCGCCGGATCGCCGTCGGAGAGCCGCGCGCGCACCAGCGCGCGCTCCTCGAAGCTGCGCCCGGCGCTCTCGCGGAACCAGTGCGGCTGCAGCGCGCCGAGCGAGGCGGCGGCCATCGCGGCCGCGCTCGCCTTCTCGACCAGCTCGTCGGGCTGCACGCCGTCCTCGGGGCAGATCGCGACCCCGACGTTCGCGTACGCGTCGGCGCCGGCCGCGGCGCGCAGCAAGCGCTGTGCCGCCGGGTACGCCTCTGATTCGCCCGACTCCAGCGCGAGGAGCGCCAGGAACGCGTCGCCGCCGAGGTGGCCGAGGTGGTCGTTGGCGCGCACCTCGCGGCGCAGGCTGCGTGCGACGGCGTCGCGGCCGCTCGCGTCGTGCGGGCTGGGCGGCTCGACGTCGACGAACACGACCGCGAAGGAGCGCTTCATCCGGCGCGCGTCGTGGACGAGCTGCTCCAACCGCTCGAGCGTCGCGGCGACCCCGGGCAGGTCGGCCGGCGCCTGCGAGCCGGTCCGGCCTTCGAGCGCCCACGCGCAGCTGGCCAGGATCGCGCGCGCGATCTCGAGCGAGCCGCCACCGGGCGAGCGCCAGCGCAGCGCGAGCCGCTCGCCACGCTGCGGCGCGATTCGGGCGACGTACATCTCGGGGGTGACGAGCTCGTCTTCGAGGACGCGGCGCGCGCGCTGGAAGAGCCGCTGCAAGCCCGCGCCTTCCGGCGCGCCGGGGACGCCCGCCACGACGCGCTCTTCGTCGAAGACGATGGCGCGCTGCGCGCCCGCCAGCGGCCCGGCCAGCGAGAGGACCGCGCGCAGGCGCAGCTCCGGCTCGGCAACCTGTTCGAACGCCTGCGACCAGGCGCGCGCGAGATCGCGCGAGGCTTGCCCGTCCCGTTCGCCCGCGGTTCGCATTCGGTAATGTCGCACGACCGCTTCGAGGCTACCGTGCGGCTCGCACGCCGTGACCTCTCACGTCGGGGAGTTTTTCATGCGAAGCTGCGAACGCGCTCGGGGAAGGAGCGCTCGGGCCGCGCTCGCACTAGTCCGGCTCGTATGGACAAAGTCGTCGCGTCGCCCGCCGAAGCGGTCGCTGACGTGCCCAGCGGCGCGTCGCTCGCGGTCGGCGGCTTCGGGCTCAACGGCATCCCGCACAACCTCATTCAAGCGCTGCTCGAGCAGGGCGCGACCGATCTGGTCACCGTCTCGAACAATTGCGGCGTCGACGGCTGGGGGCTCGGCGTGCTCCTCGACGCGAAGCGCATCCGGCGCACGACCGGCTCGTACGTCGGCGAGAACAAAGAGTTCGAGCGCCAGTACCTGAGCGGCGAGCTCGAGCTGGAGCTGGTCCCGCAAGGGACGCTCGCCGAGCGGCTGCGCGCCGGCGGTTCCGGGATTCCGGCCTTCTACACCCCGGCCGGCGTCGGGACGCTGGTCTCCGACGGCGGGCTGCCGTGGCGCTACAATGCCGACGGCACCGTCGCGATTTCCTCGCCGAAGAAAGAGACGCGCACGTTCGGCGGGCGCGAGTACGTGCTCGAAGAGGGCATCGTGTGCGACTTCGCGCTCGTGCGCGCCAGCGTCGGCGACCGCCAGGGAAACTTGATCTTCCACAAGGCGACGCGCAACTTCAACCCGCTGTGCGGGATGGCCGGCAAGATCACGATTGCCGAGGTCGAGGAATTGGTGGAACCTGGTGAGATCGATCCCGAGCAGGTGCATCTGCCGGGGATCTACGTGCAGCGCGTGGTGCAAGTCGGCTCGGGCGGAAAACGCATCGAGCGCGTGACGACGCGCAAACGCACCGGAGGCAAATGACGATGGCGCTCACGCGAACGCAACTGGCCGCGCGCGTCGCGCAGGAATTGCGCGACGGGCAGTACGTCAACTTGGGGATCGGCTTGCCGACGCTGATCCCGAACTACGTGCCGCCCGGGGTGACCGTCGTGCTGCAGAGCGAGAACGGAATTCTCGGCTTCGGCCCGTATCCGTACGAAGGCGAGGAAGATCCCGATTTGATCAACGCCGGCAAGGAGACGGTCACGGTGTTGCCGGGCGCGGCGTTCTTCGACTCGGCGACCTCGTTCGGGATGATTCGCGGCGGGCACGTCGACGTCGCGGTCCTCGGCGCGATGCAGGTCGCGCAGAACGGCGATCTGGCGAACTGGGTGATCCCCGGCAAGATGGTCAAGGGGATGGGGGGCGCGATGGATCTCGTGCACGGCGCGAAGCGCGTCATCGTGATGATGGAGCACGTCGCGAAAGGCGGCGTGCACAAGATTCTCGAGCGCTGCGATCTCCCGCTGACCGGCAAAGGCGTCGTGCAGCAGATCATCACCGACCTGGCGGCGATCGACGTCACGCCGGACGGGCTCGTTTTGCGCGAGGTCGCGCCCGGCGTCAGCGTGGACGAAGTGAAAGCCGCGACCGGCGCGCCGCTGCACGTGCCCACGCCGCCCGGTGAGATGAGGATTCCGGCCGGCGTCGCCTAACGTTCTTCGCCTAACGCCGCGTGGGAGGGTCACGCCGTGAAGCTGTCGGGTTTCGTCGTCCTTGCGCTGGCCGCGTTCGCCGGCGTGGTCGCCTTCGGCGGGAGCGGCGGGACCCCGGCTCGGCCGGCGGCCGCGGCCGGGACGCCGGCGCCCGACGGAATCCTCGCGAAGGGGCACATCAACCGCGTCGTCGTGATCGTGATGGAGAACCGCACGTTCGACAACATCTTCGGCGGCGACTTCGACGTGAAAGGACATCCGAGCCCGTATCCCGAGGCGGACTCGTCGGTGCCGTCCTCGATCGCATCGCACATGACCACGGCCGACTTCAAACCGGACGGCGGGGAAGACAACTGGCACAACTGGTGGGAGTGCTTGGCCCAGGGCCACTTCTCGTCGCAGACCTGGCTGAAGGTGAGCCAGAACGCCGGTCCGTGCACGCAGTATCCCAACGTCAGCAAGACGGCCGCGCCGTTCAAGTATCTGAGCCCGAAGCTGCGCACGACGTACTGGGCGATCGCAGGCCACTACGAGCTGGGCGACTCGTTCTTCGCGATGTCGTCGACCGACTCGTTCCCGGCGCACCAGTACATCGTCGTCGGCCAGTCGCGCACCGACCAGACGAAAACCCATCCCGCGGAGACGGTCGCCGGTCAGCCGACCTACGCCGGAACCTCGTCGTACGCGCGCGGCTGCGTGGATCTCGGTCAAAACGTCGACATCGCGTTTCCGAAGCTCGACGCCGCCACGGGCTGGGCGACGCTCGTCGACCGCAACGTCGGCGGCGAGTGCTGGAACGACGCGACCTTCGGCGACTACCTGAGCGTCGCTCACGTCGACTGGCAGCACTTCTCGATGCAGAACGCGCCGGCGAACGCGTTCAACGGCTTCATCAACGTCAACGGGCCGAACCACTGGTACAAGCACGCCTTTCCGCTCTCCGGCACGAACGTCTTGAAGGTTGCGGCGGCCGGAGGGCTCCCGCAGTTCTCCTGGATCAAGCCGCCGTGCTTCCCGGCCAGCGATCATCCGAACATCGGCAACCACGGGCCGGCGTGGGTGGAGACCGTCATCGACGAGATCGGCAGCAACCAAGAACAGTGGGACCACGCCGCGATCTTCGTCGTCTGGGACGACTGGGGCGGCTTCTACGACCACCGCACGCCGCCGCCGCAGCGCGCGTGGGACCGTCTCGGCCCGGGGCTGCGCACGCCGTTCCTGATCGTCTCGCCGTACGTCGTGCAAGGAAACGTCGCCCACGGCGTCGCGGACTACGGTTCGATCCTGCGCTTCGTCGAGCAGCTCTACAACGTCCCTTCGATGGGACGGATCGATGCGCACTCGCCGGACTTGGTTGGATTCTTCAACTTCGACCAGACGCCGCGACCGTTCGTGCCGATCACCACCGAACCGACGTGGGCGCCGGCGGCGGGCTGCCAAGGCAACAACAAGCTCGCGCGCGACTGAAGGCGCGGCGGCGGATCGTTCAGCTCGGCGGGAGCGTTCCGGCGCAGAACGAGGTCAGCGTCGCGAGCGCGGCGGCGTCCGCGGCTTGCGACGACGGGCGCGTGTACGCGACGACGTAGTCGTAGCCGTTCACCGTTCCGACGGCCGACTCCAGCGTGCGGCCGTCGTCGAGGTTCGAGGTGGTGCGGCGAACCCACACCGCGCCGCACGCTTCGGTGCGGTCGCTCACGACGCTGCCCTTTCCGGTGAACGGCTGCGCGCCGAGATCCTCACCGCTCTTCGCGGCGCTGGCAACCTGCATCAGCAACGCGCGGCTCTCGCTCGCGGAGTGCCAGGCGTTCGCGTTCGGCGGAAACGGCGTCTCGAGCGTCCAGCCCGGCGGGGTGGCGGGCTGGTGGATGCCGCTGCACAGCGTGTCGAGCGCGGCGAGCGCGGTCGGATCGGGTTCGGTGCCGACGGGATGGGCGTAGCTCGCGATCAGCAACCGCCCGCCGACGATCGTGTAGCGAAAGACGTAGCTGAGCTGGTTCGGAAATGCGTAGGCGATTCGCACCGACGGCATCCCGCACAGCGGCGCGGCGTCGGAGCGCGCGACGTCGATCGCGTTCCGCGCCTTCAGCGAAGCGACGGTCGCGTCCATCAGGCTCGGCAGATCGCCGCTCGCCGCCGAGGAGCTGACGACGATGCTGTGGCGCACGCCGCCGACCGAGCGGGCCCAAACGCGGTAGATCGACAGCGGGACCTGCGCTCGCGGCGACTCGACCAGGTAGTGCAGCGGGACCGTGAAGTTGACGCCGTCGGCGAGCGCCGCGAGCGGCGCCGCGGCGAGCACCAGCGCCGCCAGCGCACCCGGGCCGAACGAGAGAGGCCGTCCGATCGCCATGCGCGGTTATCCGCCCGCCGGGCGGCCATCCCTGCGACGGGCGCGCACCCGCGGCTCGTCGAACTCTGCGGGACCATGTCGATCGCACCGCCGCGCCCCGCAGCCTCCGAAGAGGAGGCGATGATCCTGGACGTCGTCCGCCAGCTCGTGAAGGAGCGCGTCGAGCCGCGCGCCGCCGCGATCGACGAGAAGGGCGAGTTCCCGTGGGACGTCAAGCAGCTCTTCGCCGAGAACGATCTGCTGGGGATCCCGTTTCCCGCCGAGTACGGCGGGCTCGGCGGCTCGTTCGTCACCTACGTGAAGGTCGTCGAGGAAGTCTCGAAGGCGTGCGCGTCCTCGGCGCTGATCATCGCGGTGCAGGAGCTCGGCGCGCTGCCGATCCTCATCGGCGGGAGCGAAGAGCAGAAACGGCGCTGGATCCCCGACCTCGCCTCGGGCGCGAAGATCGCGGCGTACGCGCTGACCGAACCGGGTTCCGGTTCCGACGCCGCCGGCTCGATGCGTACCAAGGCCCGTCGCGACGGCGACGACTACGTGCTCGACGGCACGAAGATCTGGATCACGAACGGCAGCGTCGCCGACGTGGTGACCGTCTTCGCGGTGACCGATCCGGCCAAAGGCCCGAACGGGATCAGCGCGTTCGTCGTCGAGAAGGGGACGCCGGGCTTCAGCGTCGGCAAGCTCGAGAAGAAGATGGGGATCCGCGGCTCACCGACGGTCGAGCTGTCGTTCGAGAACTGCCGCGTTCCGGCCGCCAACCTTTTGGGCGAAGAAGGCGTCGGCTTCAAGATCGCGATGAAGGTGCTCGACAAGTCGCGGCCCGGGATCGCCGCACAGGCGCTCGGCATCGCGCAGGGCGCGCTCGACTACGCGACCGAGTACACGAAGCAGCGCGTCGCGTTCGGCAAGCCGATTTCGCAGCAGCAGGGGCTGCAGTTCATGCTGGCCGACATGAAGACCGAGGTCGAGGCGGCGCGGCTGCTCCTGTACGAAGCGGCGCGCAAGTGCGACGAGAGCGCACCCGACGTGACGACGTGGGCGGCGATGGCGAAGCTGAAATGCGGCGACGTCGCGATGAGCGTGACGACCGACGCGGTGCAGCTGCTCGGCGGCTACGGGTACTCGACGGAGTACCCGGTCGAGCGGATGATGCGCGACGCGAAGATCACGCAAATCTACGAAGGGACGCAGCAGATCCAGCGCATCGTGGTCGCGCGCTCGATGGTCGGCAAGTGGAGTCCGCCCAAACCCTAGCGCGCGATTCGGGTACAACCCGAGCAGCGTGAGCACCGAGGCCCCCAGCCTTCCAATCGTCTCGCTCAGCCTGGCGCACCGGATCCGGCTGGTCGTCGTTGGGATTCTGGTGGTCCTCGCCTTGGTTCGCGTCGTCCCCGACTTCGTCCGCATCGTCTACCCGCGCCAAGTCTTCGGTTACCGCACCGACGGCAACGCGGTCGTGAACCTCGTCGCCCCGCGCACCTCGCCGGCGCCGAACGCGCTCGAGCGCGCCGCCGCGAAGGTCGGGCGCGTCGTGCAACGCGGCCGAAAAGGCGCCGTCGCCGCCGTCCCGCTCCCCACGCTGAACAGCGGCGATCTCGTCGTGCGCGGCGACAAGGTGCGCATCGACCGGATCAAGCCGTTCGATCGCAAGCCCGGCATCGCCGGCAGCGCGTACACCTATGACAACCCGACGCGCTACCTGCCGATCGAGCGCAACGGGCGCGAACGCATTCTGCGGCTGGTCTCGCGGCCCGAGACGAACTCGGTTCGCTTCACCGACATGCTGCGCATCGTGCTGTGCGCCGTCGCGGTCGGGCTCGGGGCGCTGCTGTTCCTGGTGAAGCCCAGCATCGCGACGGCGGCGTTCTTCGTCTTCTCCCTGGCCGCGGTCGAGGCCCCGACGACGTGGCTCGACGCGACGATCCCGATGCCGTGGCGCCCCGTCCCCGAGTGGATCCACGACACGCTGCGCGGCGCGGTCCGGCCCGCGCTGCTGCTGTTCACGCTGTGCTTGATCGACGGCGACGCCGATGCGCGGCGCGAGCGCCTGTTCGCGTGGTTCACGGCGGCGCTGGCGCTGGGTCTGGGCACGCTGAACGCGTACGCGCAGTGGCGGCTGAACTACGCCGCGCTGCCGGCCGAGAGCCTCGAGCGCGCGTACACGGGCGCGTCGGTCGCGGTCGGCGTGCTGGCGGCGCTCGCGCTCATCGTCGCCTTCGTGCGCGCGCGGCAGAACGACCGCCACCGCATCGGCTGGATCGCGGCGGCGTTCATCTTCGCCGGCCTCGCGCGGCTGGTCTCCGACGCGCTCTTCCCGGCCGGCAGGATCGCGTTCTGGCAGAACAGCCTGCTGGTCTCCGCGACGATCGTCCCGATCGTCGCGATCTGGATCGCGGTGATCCGCCACCAGTTCTTCAACGTCGACTTCGTCGTGAACCGCGCGATCGTCTACGTCGCGCTGAGCGCGGCGTTCTTCGCGACCTTCGGGCTGATCGAAGAGGTCGGCACGTACACCTTCTACAGCAACACGGACCTCGCGTACATCGTGCTCAGCGCGCTGTTCTGGGGCGTCGGGATGGCGACCGGCAAGATTCACGACATGCTCGGGCACCTCGTCGACCGCTTCATCTTCCGCGACCGGCTCGCGCAGCGCCAGGCGCTCGAGTTCATCGCGGGCTACATCCTCGACGCCGAGACGGTCGAGGACGTCTACCGCGCGCTGCTGCAAGACGCCGCGCACGCGCTCAAGCTCACCTTCGGCGGGATCCTGGGCCGCCAGCCCGACGGCAGCTACGCGCTCGTGCAGAGCTACGCCTGGCCGGAAGATTTCACGTTCCGGCTGGGGCCGTCGGACGAGCTCACCCGCGCGATCACCCGCACGCGCGGCGCGCTGACGTTCTCGGGCAAGGACACGCGGTTGATCCAGGAGTCGTTCCCGAACGAGCGGCTGACCTTCGCCGCGCCGCTCTTCTTCGACCGCACCGTGAGCGGGATCGTCGTGTACGGCCACAACGTCAGCGGCCTCGACCTCGACCCCGAAGAGCGCGAGCTGCTGGTTCGCGTCGTCGCCCACGCCTCGATCGCGCTGAACACGATCGAGCTGCAGCGCTATCGCGGCGCCAGCACGCAGCCCGCCCCGCTCCCCGCGACCTCCTAATGCCCCACGCCTGAATACCGGTTCAGGCCGATGCGCCAGAACGCGTACGCGAGCGCTACCGCGAGCACTCCGATCGCCGGGGTGTAGAGGCCGACATAGGCGGGGAGCATCGCGCCTTCGTGCGCTTTGTCGAGGAAGTAGCGGGCCGGGAAGTAGTTCATGAAGGCGAACGGGACGACGAACGTCAGCAAGAGGCGCACGCCGCGCGAGTAGATGCTGATCGGATACCGGGTGAACTCCTGTTCGAGCTGGATCACGATCCAGCGCAGCGCGTCGACGCGCACGAACCAGAAGGCGACGGTCGAGATGAACAGGTTGAAGGCCAGGTCGATCAGCGCGCCGCCGACGACGATCAGCGGGACGAAGATCACGAACGTCGCGTCGACGCGCACGCCGCTGAACCAGGTCGCCACGGCGAACGTCAGCAGCCCAAGGATCAATTCGTCGGGGAAGACCTGGCCGGGCGTCGCGATCGCCTGAAACAGCGTGTCCAGCGGGCGGACGAGCAGCCGGTCGAACTCGCCGTCGCGGATGTGGTCCGGGATGTCGCCGACCGTCGAGAAGAGCGTGTTGTGCAGCGCGTGCGCGACCATCCACAGCCCGTAGAGAAAGGCCATGTCGCGGAACGTCCAGCCGTTCATCGACGGAAAGCGGTTGAGCACGATCCACAGCGCGACCAGCGCCGTGCCGTGGTAGACGACGGTGAAGCCGAGCCAGATCAAAAAGTTCTCGCGGTACTCCAGCGTGGTCAGGATGTTGATCCGCCAGTACTGCTTGTAGACGCCGAGCATGACGCGCGGGTTCATTCTTACCCGCCTTGCACCACGACGCGCTTCGCGCCGGCGCGCCAGGCCAGCGTAGCGATCGTGCCGAGCACGAGCGCCCAGAGGAGCTGCAGCCCGAGCGCCTCGGCGTAGCGGTCCGGCTTGATGACGCCGACGTAGATCAGCAGCGGCGTCGAGAACATCGCCGCGAACGGGAGCGCGAAGGCGAGCTTCTGCAGGAACGCCGGGAAGATCACCAGCGGGATGATCTCGCCGCCGAACAGGTCGCTCACCCAGGTGACGATCAGCCGCGCCGCGTGGATCTCAAGCGTCCAGAAGGCGATGCAGTTCATGATGAAGTTGATGCAGAACCCCACCAGATAGCCGAGCAGGAAGCTGACGAAGAACACGGCCAGCACCAGCGGCCCGGGGACGTCGATGTGCACGATCAGCAGCGCGAAGACGAGCGACGGGACGATAAGCGTCGCGTGGAAGAGCACTTCGCCGGTGCCGTCGCTGAAGAAATAGAGCGGGACGCTGATCGGCTTCATGAAGTCGGTCGCGATGCTGCCGTCGTGCAGCTTCTCGTACAGCAGCCGGGTCTGGTCGATGTCCATGACCAAGCTCATCAGCAGCGCGACGGTCGAGTAGGTGATGATCGCGTGCAGCGGCAGATCGTGCGGCGCGGCGTTGCGGGAGTACAGCGCGATCCACACCATGCGCAGCAGGTAGACGCGCACCAGCACTGACGCGATGCTGGTGAAGACGTCGAAGCGGTAGGTCGCCTCGCGCGCCATCGCGGTGCGCGCGAAGTGGAGGTACGGCTCGAGCCGGAAGCGGCGGGGCTGGACGGCGGGAAGCGCGGTCATGAGGGCGCTCCGATCACGCCGTCGTGGTAGCCTTCCAGGTAGATACGGCGCACGATCGACTCGATGTCCGGCTCGATGATCGCGACGTCGACGATCTGATAGCGCTCGGTCACGCGGCGGATGAGCGCTTCGGCGGTCAGCTGGCGGCGATTGAAGCGCAGCCGCACGACGTTCGCCTCGCGGCTCTCGACCTCGGCACCGGGGACGGCGATCTCGGGATACGCGTCGGCGAGCGTCACGACCAGGGTGCGGTGGGTTCCGTACTCCTCGCGCAGCCGCTCCAGCGGGCCGTCGTAGATCACCCGCCCTTCGTCGATCAGGATGATCCGGCGCGAGAGCCGCTCGACGTCGGCCAGGTCGTGGGTGGTCAGGATCACCGTCGTCCCGCGCTCGCGGTTGACCGTAGCGATGAACTCGCGGATCGCCTCCTTGGCGACGACGTCCAAGCCGATCGTCGGCTCGTCGAGGTAGACGATCAGCGGATCGTGCAGCATCGCCGCGGCGAAGTCGCCGCGCATCCGCTCGCCGAGGGAGAGCTGCCGGACCGGGGTGCCGAGGAAGCGCTCCAGGTCGAGGATCTCGGCGAAGTGCTTCATGTTCCGGAGATAGCGCTCACGCGGGACGTCGTAGATCGAGCGCAGCAGCTCGAACGACTCGCGCAGCGGCAGGTCCCAGTAGAGCTGGCTGCGCTGGCCGAAGACGACGCCGATGTTCGCGGCGTTCGCGATGCGGTCGGCGTGCGGCACGATCCCGGCGACGCGCAGCGTCCCCGCGGTCGGGACGAGGATCCCGGTGAGCATCTTGATGGTGGTCGACTTGCCGGCGCCGTTCGGGCCGATGTAACCGACCAGCTCGCCGGGCTCCAGCGCGAAGCTGACGTCGTCGACGGCGACCTTCTCGGCGTAGGACCGGGCGAAGAGCGCCGCAACCGCGCCCCGCAGCCCGGGCTCGCGTTCGATCGACCGGAAGACCTTGCGCAGCCCGACGGCCTCGATGATCGCCATGCTCGGCCTGCCTTTTCCAACGGGGAGCCGGGCCTGCCTTTACGCCTTCTTGAGAGGGAGGAACCCGGGGCGGAAGGAACTCGCGCGAACCGGCCAAACGTTGGCGGAACAGATTCGGAAGTTTTTTCCGGATCGAGTCTGACTAGGCGAGGGGGTGAACTCTACATCATGGCAGCGAAGAAGAAGGGCGGCAAGAAGAAGCCCGGCAAGAAGGGCGGCAAGAAGTAAGCCGATCCGACCTAGATAGAATCGATTTTCTCAGTCATCATTCGTACGATCCTCAGCGCGGCCGGCAACGACCGCGCTTTTTTCTGCGCTCGCGTCCGGCAGGGCGGCGCAGCAGCCCGGCCAGCGGGACCGGGGGCGGCGCGGCCCGAGCTCGTGCCGGCAGTCCGTTCAAAGGCCATCGCGAAGACCGCTCCATGGACGAGCCCGAGAACCCGATCGTCGCAATGGCCCAGAAGCTTCGGGCCCGCCGGGACCTGGGCGCCGCGATCGACTCGGCCACGGCCGGCGCACCGGCCCCGCGCGGCGACGACGCGGCGAGCCGGTTCGCCGCCCTGGCCGAGGTCCTGGCGACCGGGGTGAAGCGGCTGAACTCGATTCTCGGCGCGCGCAACGGCGTGACGCTGGTGCGCCTCGACGGCCCGCCGCGGCTCCGGCTCCGCTTTCGCGAGCGGCGGATCGCGCTCGACCTCGACGCCGCCCGCCAGCTCGTCCTCGTCACCGGCGCCGGCCTCGACGGCGAGTACCAGTTCCTCGACACCGAGACGCCCGCGCTGATGAACCTCTCGAAGTTCTCGACCGACGCCGGCTACCGCGACGCCCTCACCGGCTCGCAGCTTTTGAAGTCCGTCGCCGAGGACGCCCAACTCCCCCGGCCTTCCCACCTGGACGGCTCAGGCCCGCTGCAGTTCTAGGAGGCTAACTCACGCGTGAGGCGCTCGAGGGCCTCGCGCCGCTCTTTTCGATCGCGCGGTAGAACAAGAGGTACGAAGTCGTACCCGACCGCTTCCGCCAGCTCCTCGACGCGACCGATTTTCGCTTTGCTCAAGCCGCCCTTCAGATCGCGTGATATCGCTGACGGCTGCCGCGACACACGCCTCGCTAATTCGGCGGCGGTCACATGCTGCCGCTGCATGGCGTCGATCATCTGCTGCTCGAGCCGCAGGTGAGCCAAGTGCTTGTCGATACGCCTCGACATCCCCGGATCTCGACGCAACCGTTCCTCGAGAGTAGACGAACCGGCTTTGCGCCGCGCAGCCCGGGCTTCAGTCGCGTTCATAGTACGTTCCATCCTTCACGCGCCTCTCGTAGTCCGCGATCGCGAGAATCGTCGTTTTCACGACGGCTTTCCCAAGCTTGTCGAGCTTCTGCTTGCTTTCGACCCACCAAAATTACTTTCTACATCACGGAACTTCGCGGAATGCGTGATTGGCTTCGACATTTTAGGCGCCGCCGCGCTTCCCGATCTTGTGGTTCATAATCTTGTCTATATCGATTCGGCGCCCACCTGAAGCTTCACGATAGATAGCTTCATATAGTCGCTGCGGCACAACTACCTCGCTTCCAGAGGCGACGTCATTCAAGAAGCGCATATCCCGAATCCATGCCGCTCGTTCAACACCATTCAGCAGTACGCGCCACCCGCTCTTCTTTCGGTCAAGTCGAATCGCAGTGAATCTAACCTTTCCGCGCTGCTGCTGTAGCGGGTTCTCGGCATAGATCCATTTCGGTCCCAGCAGAGTATCCACGCGCCCTAGTGCGTGATGGGTAGGTTCAGCAGACGAGGCTTCTTCAATTAGCGAGCGCAATCGATCAGCGTTAACGAGCGTTTCGGTGCCCGCGAATCCGCCGCGAAGACCAACCGATCTCGCTTCTCCAGTTACCAGAGGGAGCAGTATCTCCCCAACGGCAGGTAACGTTTGCTCTATAAACAGCGGGTCCGAAAGAAGCGCCGCCAAATTCAATGAAGGTCCACCCTCGTCCTCGACATGACCGGGGCGATCCAAGCTCCGTTGCAAGAGTTCGGTACGCAGTCTATTCTGCTCTAATTGTTGAGCCAAGATTTTTGTCTTTATTTTCTGTTGCGTAGCCTTTTCTCGCCCAAGTCGGAGAGTATGCCATCCCGCAATCGGCCCTCCAACAGCAAGCAGAGCCTTCCACGCAACATCTCCCGTTGCGGCAACCGTCTCAACAAGGAGTTTCAGAGCTTCAATCGCTTCCTTGTTCCGTATGAGGGCACCTGAAATGCGATGAAACTCATCCGAGGCAAGGAAACTAACAATTACGCAGCCGTGTTGAGCCTTCGTGTTAATCTCCAGCCCCTCGGTCTGCGCTGACCCCATCTGGATCATGACTTCCCGATATGCGGTGTCTGCACCCTCGACAGCCATCGCGTAAATGCGAGCATTCATGATATGGTCGGTCGTGCGGGCACCATCATATATAAGATCAAAACGGCTGCTAATGAATTATCCTCCTGTTCACAACGTAACTAGAACGCAGAGACGAATTTAATTGGTACGATGCTCTAGCAGGTACGCGACAGCAAGATCCCTTCAACGCTTGTTTTTTGCGAACTGAAACCATATCATTCCAGAGGATCACCATTCCCTTCAGCTACCTTTTCGGCATACTCTTTTTCGCAACCCTTTCTCGTATCGAGCGACGATAGGTCTTGACGGACACATCGTCACGGGGCACTTTCCGCAGAGCGGGATGGGGGCTTTGCAGATTACGCGGCCGTGCAGGATCAGCCAGTGGTGGGCGTGGCGCCACTTCTCGCGTGGGACGAGCTTGGTGACGTCTTCTTCTACGCCGCGGGGCGTCGTCGCGAGCGTGAAGCCGAGGCGATGCGCGACACGGAAGACGTGCGTGTCGAC
This sequence comes from Candidatus Eremiobacterota bacterium, assembly GCA_019235885.1. GTDB lineage: Bacteria > Vulcanimicrobiota > Vulcanimicrobiia > Vulcanimicrobiales > Vulcanimicrobiaceae > Vulcanimicrobium. The sequence goes on from JAFAKB010000082.1 coordinate 15,134, forward strand.
GGCGAACGCCGCTTCTTCGAAGACGACCGACATGACGACGTTCGCGGTTTTGCGGCCGACGCCGGGAAGCGCTTCGAGCGACTCGCGATCGCTCGGCACGTTGCCGCCGTGCTCCGCCACGAGCGCGCGCGCAGCGTTGACAATGTTCTTCGCCTTCATCCGAAAGAAGCCGGTCGACTTGATGATCTGCTCGACGTCGCCGACGTCGGCGCGCGAGAGCGCCTGCGCGTCGGGATACTTCGCGAACAGCTGCGGGGTGGTGAGGTTCACGCGCACGTCGGTGGTCTGCGCGCTGAGGATCACCGCGATCAGCAGCTCGAAGGGATTGGTGTACTGCAGCGCGGTGACGGCGTTCGGATAGGTCCGCTCCAGGATCGCCAGCTCCTGGGCCGCGACCGCGCGGGTAACCTTCTTCTTCGGGAACGGGATCGCCACGCGGCGTGACTTAGCGCCGCGGGACGCGTCGCCTGCTAGGTTGAGGCTGCGAAATGTTCCTCAAGCACCCGAATCACAGCATCGACGTCGTCGTGATCACCTCGCTCCAGCGAGAAGTCCGCCTCACGCAGCTTCAACAGCAAGGCTCGCTGCAGTTCAGTCACGTCCGGATCGGTGAGCAGTTCCTCCACGACCTCGTCGGCCGTTCCTCCGGTACCGGGAATTGGAACGAGCTGGCCCTCTAAAGAACTTGCGACAACCGCGTCTTCACGGGTGCCATCGGTACCGCCGATCAAGACCCACGTTTTCGCTTCCTCCATGAGCGCCCGGCGGCGCTTTAATGCTTCCGGGTGCTTGGAGCGGACGGGTCGTAACCACAGCCTCCCGTACGTCGGCTTGTGATCCTCGTCCAGCGTCTCGATGAACCCGCGCAGCGTCGAAGGCCCAACGATGATTCCCAGTCCCGAAACCAACCGTTTTCCGTTGCGAGCGAGAAGACAGCCGATCCGCCGGCACAGTTCCTCGATCTTTTCCCGGTGAGGACTAACCTGCTCGAAGCTTCCGTTCACGTAGACGCTATCGCGTGCACGTTCACCGCGGTAGTTCTTCTGCAACGTGCTCAGGAGGTCTGAAATTTCTTCGTAGCTGTCGACCGCGAGGACGTTCATCCCGTACCGGTGCATGTCGGCGACCCAGTAGTCAAATCGCGTGCGCTCGTTGCCAACGACCTGCGGCCGCTGCATCACAGCGAAGTGCGTCGGACCGCCTCCTCGAAAGACGGCACGGATCGTCGCGAGGATGTAGTTCACATTCGGATCGCGGAACGAGAGACCCAGAAACAAAAACGTCTTTGAGATGTAGTCGGCGGAGAGCAGGTGCAAGAACCCGGGGCGACCCTGTGCGTATAGTTCAAAGTCGTCCTTCATGAGGACGCAATGGCTCGGGTCCGTCACGCAGCCGTGCATCTTGTACAGTACCGTAAGCGCTCGGTGATCATGCCGCGCGAGCGAGTCGTTGTCCCGCTTGACGTCGAGATGAACATCGGCCTTGATGAACGCGTCTTCGATGAGGGTGTCGTAGTTCGTCGTCCAGATGCTGTTGAACGGCAACTGGGCGATCATGTCATGCAGTTCCGGCCGCCGCCTGGGCCGGTCGAACGCACTGACGATCAGTTGGTCGAGCGTCGGTCTCCGGCGTTCGTTAAAGACGAATTGCGCCAGCTCGACGAGATCTGTGCGGTCGTCGATGGCGAGTCCCAGTTGGCGCGCCGATTTTTCCAGCAAGGTCCGCCACGTCGGGAATCCCGCGTCCGCGGACGCGCCGGCGCCGAGAAAGAGCGCCGCCGTCCCGCGGCGCAATGCGGCCCCATATTGCTCCAGGAATTCCGAGGAAGTGGTCACCATAGATGGTAATTTCCGGCTACCCCTAGGTAGGCCTGCTTTCCAGACCTAAGAGCGAGCACCTAATCGCTGACGAAGTGCTTAGAATGCCGTTCCTCAAGCAGAAAGACCCGACCGTGCCGCCGGGGCAGACCGTGACCGATGGCTTCCCCGTGCTGCACGTCGGCGACGCGCCGCGGATCGACCCGAACACGTGGCGGCTGCGGGTCTTCGGCCAGGTCGAGCATCCCTTCGAGCTCTCGTACGAGGAGCTGCGCGCGCTGCCGGCGAGCGAGTTCCGCGGCGACATCCACTGCGTGACGCGCTGGTCGAAGAAGAACACCTACTGGGTCGGCGTGAAGTTCGCCGACCTCGTCGCGCGCGCGAAGCCGCTTCCGCCCGCGAAGTTCGTCGTTCAGCACGCCGACAACGACTACACCACGAACCTCCCTTTGGAGGTGATGCTGGGTGACGACGTGCTGGTAGCCTACGAGTTCGACGGGCAGCCGGTCGAACCGATCCACGGCGGACCGGTGCGGATGGTCGTGCCCAAGAAATATTTCTGGAAGAGCGCGAAGTGGCTGCACGGGATCGAGTTCCGCGACACCGACCAGCGCGGCTTTTGGGAAGTGCGCGGCTACCACAACGACGGCGACCCGTGGAAGGAAGAGCGCTACGCCGACCTCCCCGCCTGGTTCGGCTAGAAAAAGAAATGCCGGCCGCTGACGCGGCCGGCATCGTGCTTCACTCGGATCAATTAGTGGGAGTCGAAGGCTCCGACGAGCGCCACGCCGCCGACGCAGTTCGAGCCGGTCGGGAGCGGCGCCGTGCCGCAGTCGATCGCGTAGATTCCGGCGCCGGCCGTACCGGTCGGCAGCGTGAAGTTGTTGTTGCCGGCGTTCGGCTGCGTCGACGTTCCCGGCGAAAGCAGCGCGCTCGCGTCCAGCGTGTTGATCGCGGTGGCGGTCGAACCGGAGTTCTGGCCGATGGCGAACGAGATGTTCGAGGTCGTGCCGAGCGTCGTCGGATTGACCAGCAAGAACGTCGGAGCCGTCGTGCCGACGACCGGCGTGCCGAGCGTGGTCGTCCCTTGCACCGCGAACGTGCTCACGCCGGGGGTGCCGGGCGCGGTCGTCGTGCCGTACGCGACCGTCGTTCCGATCGAGGTGTTCGCGTTGGCCGAGGCGTCGTGGAAGCGGTACTGATTACCCGGACCCGCGTAGAGCCCGTCCTGGAAGATCAGGCAGTTGATCGCGCCGTTCGCGTTGGTGATGACGATCGAGTAGTTCTGATTGTTCGCGAACTGCGGAACCGGGCACGACGTCACCGCCGGCGCGCCGCCGGCGGGCGTTCCGCCGCCGGCGTTCTGAACGATCACGTTGCCGGCGGTGGTCGGAAGCGTCAGATAGTCGCTGGGAATGCCGTACTTGAGCGCTGAGACCAATGCCGACGACGGCGCCGCGCTGCCGTTCGACTGGTAGTACACGTCGTAACCGCCGGGCGCGCTGGCCGGCGTTCCGTTCAAGAAGCGTACGTTCGATTTGGTGAACGGCGTGCCGCCGCCGCCGATGACTCCACTCGAGCCGCCGGCGCACGAGGAGAGCAAGAGTGCTGCTGGTACCGCGGCGAGAGCGGCGAGGCGAAGTAACTTCATGGGTGTCCCGTTTGGTGCAGAGAGGGTGGAGAACAACCCGATTCCTACCCGGCTCCACTTGCGATAAACGCGCTCGCGATGAACGGCGAGTTAACGTCCGCTGGGCATTAGCTGAGACGAATCGACGTACGCGCGACGCGCGTCACGATGCCGTCGCGAACCAGCGCGTCTATGACGGCGGGTATTTCGTGCAGGCGGTCGGCCGGAACGAATCGCGCTAAGTCGCCGTGCAGCACGTCGAGCGAGAGCGCATCGCGCGCGGGCACGTCGCGCAAGCGGTCGATGATTCGGCCGCGCAGGTAGCGGGTCGTGCGCTCGAACGGAATGCTGTTCTGCGGCGGCTTGCGCGGCGCGTGCGCGCGAGCGCGCTGCGCGAGCTGAACCGGATCGACCGGCGCGGCGGCGCATCCCTCGCGCAGCGGACACACCAGGCACTTCGCCGCGCGCGCGGTGCAGAGCGTCGCGCCGAGATCCATCAGCGCCGAGTTCCAATCGTGCGCCGCGCCGCGAGGAACGGCCGCGATCGCGAGCGTGTCGAGCGTGCGGTCGTCGGCGAGCGGCGGAAACTCCAAGCCGAACGCGACGCGGTGGATGACGCGGCGCAAGTTCACGTCGACGGCCGCGTCGTCGAGCTCGAACGCGAACGCGCGCACCGCCGCGGCGGTGTACGCGCCGATCCCCGGCAGCGCGCGCAGCGCAGCGGTGTCGGCGGGCAGAACGCCGCCGTGCCGCTCGACCACCGCGCGCGCGAGCGCGTGCAAGCGCACGGCGCGGCTGTTGTAGCCCAGCCCGCGCCACGCGCGTACGACGTCGCCCGCGTCCGCCGCCGCGAGCGCCGGCAGATCCGGAAACCGCGCGAGGAACGCCTCGTAGAGCGGGATCACGCGCTCGACCTGCGTCTGCTGCAGCATGAACTCGCTCACCAGCACCCGGTACGGATCGCGCGTCGCGCGCCAC
>JAFAKB010000083.1 GCA_019235885.1 Candidatus Eremiobacterota bacterium
CTCGAGCTGCTCGCGAACGCGCACTACGTCGGGCCGAACAACAACCAGTACATCGCGCCGTACACGATCGTCAACGCCGGCGTCTCGCACGCGCTCGGGATCGGCCGCATCACCGTGTTCGCATCCAATTTGTTCAACACCGAGAGCGGCAACTTCTCGACCTTGCAGTACGCGCAGCCGATCCCGCTGAGCGGGGGCGGCTTCCTGCTGCAAGCGGCACGGCCGAACGCGCCGCGCCAGTACACGGTGACGTACTCGTTCAACACCGGCGCGCAGAAAGGCGCGGGCTTCGCGCGCGGCGCCGGCGCGCGCGGCGCGCAGACCACCGGTGCGGCGGGGACGCAGAACCAGCCGCGCGGGCTCGGCTTCGGCCAGCTCAAGTTCATCCCGCCGCCGCCCGGCACCGACCCGCTCAGCATTGCGACGGCCCGCCCCGAATGCACCGCCGACTTGAAGCCCCAGGCGCAGAAGGTCCTCGCCGAGCTCGGCGCCGCGGCGAGCGCGTACGCGGCCGGCCAGCCGCTGCCCGCGATCGAGGGGATCACCGTCACCCCGCACGGCGACCCGAAGGGGACGTGGTATCTCGGCCTCGGTCCGAACATCCCGCAGAGCGTGATCGACAAACTGCGCCAGCGCGCGCAGCAGAACGGTGACGCCAACGGCGCTCGCCGCGGGGGCCCGCGTGGTCCCGGCGGCGAGGGCGGCCCCGGCGGACCGCCGGGCGGCTTCCAGGAGCGGGTGACCGCGACGTCGCCGGACAGCCAGCAGCGGCAGGGCCAGTTCACGCCCCCGCCCGAGCTGGTCGCCGCCCTCCAGCCGACGCGCGCGCTGGCCTCGTGCGCGTACGGGACCGTGTTGACGACCACCGAGGCCAAGGCGAAGGGCTACGACGTGCAGCCCGGCGTGCAGGCCGCGCCGTCGCCTTCGCCGAGCCCTGTTGCGGCCGCCCCGGCGGCAGCGCCCAACCCCGGCGAGAGCCCTGCGCCGGCCGAGAGCCCGCGCCCCGGCGGCGGCCGGCGCGGCTTCGGCGGGAGCGCGTTCTACTACGCGCCGGGGATCGGGCTGTTCGTGGTGCGGCCGCCCGACCTCGGAACCGGCGGCGGCAGCGTGAAACAATAGCGCATGGCCGCCACACCGAAAGTCGCCGTCATCGACGACGAGCGCCACCTGCGCGACCTCCTCGAGCTCGGGCTCGGGGAGGACGGCTTCGAGGTGCGCTCGGCGCCCGACGGCCGCACCGGTCTGCAGCTGGTGCGCGAGTGGCGGCCCGACGCCATCGTCCTTGACGTCATGCTGCCGTTCGTCGACGGGCTCGAGCTCTTGCCGATGCTGCGCCGCGTCACCGAAGCGCCGATCCTGATGCTCAGCGCGAAAGCGGACACCGACGACCGCATCACCGGGCTGCGGCGCGGCGCCGACGACTACATCTCGAAACCGTTCGAGATGTCCGAGCTCGTCGCGCGGCTGCACTCCGCGCTGCGGCGGCCGCGGCTCGAGCAGCCCTCGATCGTCTCGTACGCGGATCTGTCGATCGACCTCGACCGCCGCGACGTCAAGCGGGGCGAGCGCCGCATCGAGCTCTCCGCGCGCGAGTACGCGCTCTTGCTGACGTTCGTGCGCAACCCCGAGCGCGTCTTCACCCGCGACCAGCTGCTCGACCTCGTGTGGGGTACCGACCGCGACGTCGGGCCGGGCGCCGTCGAGACGTACGTCTCCTACCTGCGCGCGAAGATCGACGCCGGCTTCGAGCCGAAGCTGATCCGCACGATTCGCGGCGCCGGGTACGCGTTGCGGGCGCATTAGCATGGGCACGACGATGTTTCACAGCTTCGCCCGCCGGCTGACGTCCTGGTACGTCGTCGCCGCGACGGTGCTCGTGTTCGTCGTCATCAGCGCGTTCGCGCTCGTGGCGTTGTGGTTCTACATCCACATCGTCAACGACAACATCGACAACAGCGCCCGCGCGGCGGCCGGCTTCGTGGCGCGCGCCGGATCCCGGCACGAGTCGTTCCAGGATGCCACGATCGAGTTCGAGCTGCGCGACAAGTCATCGAGCGTCCGGGCCGTAGCGACG